>JBAUOI010000467.1:0-3752 GCA_049579665.1 Methyloceanibacter sp. | reverse complement strand
GGGTGGGGCCGCCAACGGCTACCCGCGCGAAGCCGGCTTCGACATCACCGTGGCGTCCGAGGTGATGGCGATCTTCTGCCTGGCATCAGACCTCACCGATCTCCAGCGGCGGCTCGGCCAGATCCAGATCGGCCAGACCCGCGAGAAGAAGTCCGTCACCGCCAAGGACCTCTCCGCCGCCGGCTCGATGGCGGCGCTGCTCAAGGACGCGCTCGCGCCAAATCTGGTGCAGACGCTCGAGAACAATCCAGCCTTCATCCATGGCGGGCCGTTCGCCAATATCGCCCATGGCTGCAACTCGGTGATCGCCACCAAGGCCGCGCTCAAGCTCGGTGACTATGTGGTGACCGAAGCCGGCTTCGGCGCAGATCTCGGCGCGGAGAAGTTCTTCGACATCAAATGCCGCAAGGCGGGGCTCAAGCCCGACTGCGTGGTGCTCGTCGCTACCATCCGCGCGCTCAAGATGCATGGCGGCGTGGCGAAGGACGATCTCAAGAAGGAGAACCTCGAGGCGCTGGAGAAAGGCTTCGCCAATCTTGAGCGGCATATCGAGAATGTGCGCAAGTACCACGTCCCTGTGGTTGTGTCCGTGAATCGCTTCTCGAGCGATACCGAGGCCGAGATTTCGCTGCTCAAGCGTCTATGCTCTACGAACGGGACCGAGTGCGTGATGGCCGACCATTGGGCGCAAGGCGGAGCCGGGGCTACCGAGCTCGCCAAGACCGTGGTGCGCACCATTGAGGACAAGCCGAGCGATTTCCAGCCGCTTTATCCCGACGACATGTCGCTCTGGGACAAGACGCGCACCATCGCCCAGGAAATTTATGGCGCCGAGGACATCACGGCGGACAAGGGGGTCAGGGACCGCTTTGCCGAACTCGAGAAGCAAGGCTTCGGCAAATTCCCGATCTGCGTCGCCAAGACTCAGTACAGCTTCACCACCAACCCCGACGCCAAGGGTGTGCCGTTGGGACATGTCATCCCGATTCGCGAGGTCAGGCTGTCGGCAGGGGCGGAGTTCGTCGTGGTGATCTGCGGTGACATCATGACCATGCCGGGCCTGCCCAAGGTCCCGGCTGCCAACAATATCGAGCTTGCCGCCGACGGCAGGATCGCCGGTTTATTCTAAGTGCTGAAAGGGGTTGCCAGCCGCTGAAGCGGACGCTAACACCCTTTTTTTGCGAGATGTGGCCAAATCCGACTCAAAAGTCGGCAAAATTCCAAGGGGAAGCAACGATGGCTGGAGCGAGGAGGCCGGGGCGAAACTTTTTATTCGTGCCGGGACCGACCAATGTCCCCGACCGCGTCCTGCGCGCCATGCACGTCGCCATGGAGGACCATCGCTCCTCCGACTTCCCCAAGCTGACTTTGCCGCTGTTCGAAGACCTCAAGAAGATCTTCAAGACGCGCGACGGCCAAGTCGTCATCTATCCATCGAGCGGTACCGGCGCCTGGGAAGCGGCGCTGACCAATACGCGCTCGCCCGGCGACAAGATGCTTGCCTCGCGCTTCGGCCAGTTCAGCCATCTGTGGATCGAGCTTGCCCGGCGTCATGGCCTCGAGGTCATCGTCCAGGAGGAAGAGTGGGGCACTGGCGCGAACCCCGACCGTATCGAGGAGGCGCTCCGCGCCGACAACAACCACGAGATCAAGGGCGTCATGGTCGTGCATAACGAGACGGCCACCGGCGTCACCAGCGACGTCGCCGCCGTGCGCCGCGCCATGGATGCCGCCAAGCACCCGGCGCTGCTCTATGTCGACGGCGTGAGCTCGATCGCCAGCATCGACTTCCGCATGGACGAGTGGGGCGTTGATTTCGCCATCACCGGCTCGCAGAAGGGCCTGATGCTGCCCGCGGGCCTCGGCATCGTCTGCGCCAGCCAGAAGGCGCTCGCACAGATGAAGGATGCTGCCTGCCGCCGCGGCTATTTTGAGTTCACCGACCACATGAAGGCGAACGCCACCGGCTATTTCCCCTACACGCCCGCGGTCATGCTGTTCCACGGCTTGCGCGAGTCG
Organism: Methyloceanibacter sp.; assembly: GCA_049579665.1. GTDB lineage: Bacteria > Pseudomonadota > Alphaproteobacteria > Rhizobiales > Methyloligellaceae > Methyloceanibacter. The sequence goes on along the minus strand of JBAUOI010000467.1, from coordinate 1,733 downwards.
CTCGCCATCCTCCAGGAGGAGGGGCTCGACAATGTCTTCGCCCGTCACCGCCATCTGGCGGCCGGAACCCGCGCCGCGGTGAGGGCCTGGGGACTGACGACCTGCGCCAAGGAGCCGAAATGGTATTCCGACACCGTGACCGCGATCATGGTGCCGAAAGGCTTCAACGGCGCCGACGTGATCGATCGCGCCTATCGCCGCTACAATCTCGCGCTCGGCGCGGGGCTGTCGCAAATGGCCGGCAAGCTGTTCCGCATCGGCCATCTCGGCGATCTGAATGAATTGATGCTGCTCGGTGCCATCGCCGGCGCGGAAATGGCCATGCGCGATGTCGGCATCGAGGTCGAGCTGGGGTCTGGAGTGGCGGCGGCGCAGGCGGAGTTCCAAACAGCTTCGCAAGGCCGTGAGACCAAGGTCGCCGCCGAATAGGGCAGGAAACGCGGGGCTAACGGCGGACAAGCCCGGTCTCGCTCGATTTGATTTTTGTCAACACCCCCGGCGGCTTTTTCAGCTACGCGCCGGGGGAAGGTGAGGCATGTCACGCCGGCAGAGGCCGGCGTAGATCAGCTAGGGGTTGGATTCAGTGCAGCACGCGATCGTGTTCCTCGATCGAGAGTCGGTCGACGCCAAAGTCCGCAGGCCGAATTTCCCGCATACTTACCAGGAATATCAGTCGACCTGGTCGCCTGAGGATATCGTCGCGCGCCTGAAGGACGCGTCCATCGCCATCATCAACAAGGTGCCGATGCGAGCCGACACGCTGAAGCAACTGCCCAAGCTGAAGCTGATCGCCGTGGCGGCAACCGGCACCGACGTGGTCGACAAGGCCTATTGCAAGGCCAACGGCATCACCGTGGTGAATATCCGCAACTACGCCTTCAACACCGTGCCCGAGCATGTGCTCGCGCTGATCTTCGCGCTCCGCCGCAACCTGTTCGCCTATGTCGAAGACACCAAGAACGGCGTGTGGAACAAGTCGAGCCAGTTCTGCTTCCTGACCCACCCCATTCGCGACATCGCCGGCTCGACGCTCGGCATCGTCGGCTATGGCGCGCTCGGCAAGTCGATCGGCAAGCGCGCCGAGGCGCTCGGCATGAAGGTGCTGCCGTTCGACATCTTCCCGCAAGAAGGCCTGGTCGATTTCGAAACGATCCTGCGCGAGAGCGACATTATTACTTTGCACGTGCCGCTGACGCCGCAGACCAAGAACATGATCGGCGCCGCCGAGCTGAAGAAGATGAAGCCGACCGCCATCCTCATCAACACGGCGCGCGGCGGGCTGGTTGATGAAGCGGCTCTGGCCGAGGCGCTGAAGAACGGCACCATTGCCGGCGCTGGCTTCGACGTGCTCACCGTCGAGCCACCGAAAGACGGCAATATCCTGCTCGATCCCAAGCTTCCCAATCTGATCGTCACCCCGCATGTCGCCTGGGCGAGCCAGGAGGCGATGCAGATTTTGGCCGATCAGCTCATCGACAACATCGAGGCGTTCGTCGCGGGCAAGCCGCAGAACGTCGTCCGAGAGTAAGCGAGACAAGCCATGAAGAAGCTCCTTTTCCTGTTCGACACTGACCCTTACGCATCCGTGTTCGACACCGTGGTCGCCTATGACGGCGGCGCCGACCGCGTCACCGGCTATGCCAACGTCACCCCCGAGAATGTTGGCGCCCTGGTCGACGGCACGATCTTCACCCGCGGCGGCAAGGACAAGCAGTCGACGGCGATCTTCGTCG
>JBAUOI010000466.1:0-3849 GCA_049579665.1 Methyloceanibacter sp. | reverse complement strand
GCCTTGCGCCGCCTCGACCACGCCGATCTGTTGAAGCCGCCGCGATAGCACGGCCGGCCCTTTGACGAAATTGCCGAGCGGAACGGCGCCATCGGGGAGGCTCGGGTCATCGCCCACAGCGGAGGTCAGCCGCCAATGCGTGGGCGCGGCCTCGTCGCTCGCAGCATCGAGATCGTCGCCCAGCGCGGCGCCACGCGCCTGCTCGTATCCGCCCGTGATCCTGATCTCTTCGACGATCGGCGACCAATCATGCGCGGGCGCCAAGAGCTTCATCAGCGTTGCCAGCTCAGTTTCGAGCTCCTGGCTGGCGAGCTTCGCTTCGGCGGCCAGGGCCCGAGCCTTGGTTTCAGCCGCGTGCGCATCCTCTTGATCGGCCTCTGCCGACTGGAGCTCGGTCTCGATGCCTTGCGCCGTCGCGGACAGCTCGGCCAGCGCGGCATTCAAGCCGGTAAGCTTGGCATCGCTGCCGCTCTCCGCCTCACGCTTGGCAAGCTCCTGCTCGAGCTCGGCGGCCTGTGCCTCGAGCCGAGCGCCACGCCTCTCGATCTCGGTCTTCTCGCCGTCGAGCCGGCCCCGCTCGGCGCGCGCCTCGGCCAACGCCGTGGTCGCCTGCCGCAAGGCCTGCTCGGCCGCTTCAAGGATCTCCTTGGCCCGGGCCGCGGCGTCGCGCAGCTGCGGCTCCTCGCGATCGCGCGAGCTTGCTACGGCAAGACGCCTCCCCTCTTCGCCAAGCCCGCGCAGCATGCCTTCGGCTTCGGCGATATGCTCCTCCTCGCGAGCAAGGTCACGCGACGCCTGCGCCAGCCGCGTCTCGAGCTCGGCCTGTCGCGCCTTGGCGCGAGCTTCCTCGCGCTCCAGCGCATCGCGCTCGATGCTCAAGCGATGCAGCACGGCCGCGCGCGCAGCTTCCTCGTCACGCAACGGCTGGAGTTTCTCGGCCGCCTCGGCCTGTTGGCGCAAGGCCTCGCCCTCGGCCTTGGTGTGTTGCGCGACTTGGGAGAGCGCCTCCTGGAACGACGCCTCCTCCTGCTCGACATGGGCGCAGGCGCCGGTCCAATGCAAATGATGCTGGAGCGCCTCGGTCTCGTGGATCTTGCCGGAGATTTCGCGGTAGCGCTGCGCCTGGCGCGCCTGGCGCCGCAAAGCCTGTAATTGCGATGCGAGCTGGCCGATCAAATCGGCAAGCCGCGCGAGATTCGCTTCGGTCGCCTTCAGGCGAAGCTCGGCCTCATGGCGGCGGCTATGCAAGCCGGCGATGCCAGCGGCATCTTCGAGCACGCGGCGACGCTCCTGCGGGGCGGAATTGACGATCTCGCCGATCCGGCCCTGCCGCACCAGCGCCGGCGAGCGCGCACCGGTCGCCGCATCCTCGAACAGCAGCCGCACGTCGCGCGCGCGCGCATCCTTGCCGTTGACCTTATAGGCCGAGCCAGCCTCGCGCTCGATTCGCCGCGTCACTTCCAGCGCATCGCTGTCGTTGAACTCGGCCGGCGCCGTGCGCGCGCTATTGTCGATGAACAGGGTGACCTCGGCGCTGTTGCGCGCCGGGCGGTCTTCCGAGCCGGCGAAGATCACGTCCTCCATCGCGCCGCCGCGCATGCTCTTATACGAGGTCTCGCCCATGGCCCAGCGCAACGCCTCGAGCAGGTTCGACTTGCCGCAGCCATTGGGACCGACCACGCCGGTCAGGCCCGGCTCGACCAGGAGCTCGGTCGGCTCGACGAACGACTTGAATCCGAGAAGGCGAAGACGAGTGATCTTCACGCTGGGTCTACCTTGTTAGTGGAGCCTCTACGCACGGGACCGGAACATGGCCGGTGTCCCGGGAACGATCAAGACGGAGTTGCCGGCGGCGGCGGGGCCTGCTCGATCATGGCCTTGATCTCGTCGAAGGTGACCTCTCCCTGGGCCTTGCGCCCGTTGATGAAAAAGGTCGGCGTGCCGATCACGCCAAATTGTCGCCCCCGCTGCTTCACCTCCGTCAAGCCGTCGATAATGGTTTGATTCGATAGGCATTTGTCAAACGTCTCGCGGCTCATTCCGCTCGATTTGGCGACCGAATAGATCGCGTCCGGGCGCACCTCCTGGCTCACCCATTCGCTCTGCCGGGTGAGGAACTGGTTCAGCAGGAAGAAATATTTGTCTTGCGGCGCGCAGCGATTGACGATCGCCGCATTGCCGGAGGTGTGGCCGATGGGAAACTCCCGCACGATGAAGCGCACCTTGCCGGTGTCGATGAACTCCTTCTTCACGCGCGCGAACAGCGCCTTCTGGAAATGCGCGCAGTGCGGACAGGTGAGCGAGACATATTCGATCACGGTGACCGGAGCATTCGCCTTGCCGATCGAGACGTCGCCGAGCGGGCCAGCCGCCATTAGCTCGGCTTGCGGCGGCACGTAGGTCGCCTTGTCGATCGGCGGTGCCGGGCCCATCGCGCCGCCGCCGCATCCCGAAAGGGCGAGCGCCAAGGCGATCGGGATCGACGCTCTTAGCCCTCGCAGCCGCATCACTTGAGTTCCTACTGGCCAGAAGACCCTTCAGGTTTGCTCTCTTCCGGCATTGGCGTTGCACCACCCTCCGGCGTTGGCGTTGCGCCGCCTTCGGACGTGGTCGAGCCACCGGTTTCCGCCGGTTTGTCGATGCCGGTGAACTTGGCCTCGAAATCCTTGAGCTCGTGCTCGCCGCTCATCCGCTTGCCGTTGATGAAGAAGGACGGGGTCGAGTCGATGCCGAACTTCTCATAGCCGATGGTCCGGGTTTCGACGATCTTGTTGAACAGCTCCTTGTCGGCCATGCATTTGTCGAAGCTCTCCTTGGAGAAGCCGGCCTGGCGAGCGAATTGCAGCAGCTTGTCCATGGCCTCCTCGCCCTGCACGACCCACGTCTTCTGCGTCTGGAACAACGCTTCGATCATCGGGAAGTAGCGGTCGGGCCCGGCACAGCGGGCAAGCATCGAGGCGCGCGCCCCGAGCCCGTCGAGCGGGAATTCGCGAAAGATGAATTGCGCCTTGCCGGTGTCGATATATTTGGTCTTGAGCTCGGGGAACACGACCGTCTCGAACTGCGCGCAATGCGGGCAGGTCATCGAGGCATATTCGACGATGGTGTTCGGAGCATCGGCTTTGCCGAGGGACATCTCGGGCAGCGGTCCGGGCGCCATCAGCTCGGCGAGATCGGGATCGGTCTTGGGGCCAGGTCCGCCCGCATTGCCGTTGGAACTCGTCTTCCAATACACGAGCCCGCCAATCAGTACGGCGGCCGCCACCGCGCCGATGATGAACAGCGTATTCTTGCTCCCGGCCTCGTCCTTGCTGGGCGGCGTCTCGGCGCCTGAGGATTTGCCGCCTGCTGCCTTGCCGGAACCGGCCGGGGCAGCCGTCTTTTTCTCGCTTTTCGCCACGCTTTTCACTCCACCTGATGGGATCCCTTAAAGCCGGGCCTACATTCGTTAAACACCCGCGTTCTGGCAAGAGCGAGAAACGGGCTTCAATCGCTTGTGAGCTTGGCGCGCGTGTTGGCCCCGAGCCGCAGCAAGGCGGCGCGCAAGCCCCCATCTTCGATGGAAGCGGAGGCGGCCAGCGCATCGGGGTCGATCGGCGGTTCCGTGACGGGTCGCCGCGGCGCTTTCCGGGCAACCGGCGCCTGGAGGATGCGCATCTCGGCAATGGCCCGATAGCCGAAATAGGCATTCACCCGCTCGAGGATCTGGCCCGAGCGGTGTTGCACCTCGATGGCGCGCGGGCCTTCGACGCGGAGCACCAGAGTCGCGCCTTCGTCGCGCCGTCCTTTGGGCGGTGCCGCCACCTCGGACTCCTCCCGGCGCCTCGGCCAGACCACGCGGTCAGGCAT
>JBAUOI010000465.1:0-1677 GCA_049579665.1 Methyloceanibacter sp. | reverse complement strand
CGCCGCGGCAAGGGCCGGCGCATCGTTCAGCCCATCGCCGATCATCAGCACCTTGCGTCCCTCTGCCGCGCGCTGATCGAGCCAAGCAATCTTGTCGGCGGGCTTCAGCTCGGCCCGCCAAGTGTCGATGCCTATCTCGGCCGCGATCCGTTTGACCACGGCCACACGATCCCCTGAGAGAAGTGCAAGCCGATAGCCTTGCCGCTTGAGCGCGGCGACCACCTCGCCCGCGTCGCTTCTCACGCTGTCGTCGAAGCGGAAACGCACCGGCACCATCCAATCGCGGCGATACCAGACCTCGCTGTCCTCGCCCCTGCTATCGACGCCGCACCACCCGGCGGAACCGAGCCGCTCCTGGCCTTGCGTCAGAATGCGCTTGAGACCGTGCCCCGGAACTTCTTCCACGCCCGATACCGCCGCCACGCGTCCCAACCGCTTTTCCGCCGCGGCGACGATCGCGCGCGCGTAAGGATGCCTGCTCGCGCAAGCGAGGCCGGCCGCGGCCAACAGCGCATCGTCGGAAATGCGTTCATCTTCAATAAGTTCCGGGCGACCCAGGGTCAGCGTGCCGGTCTTGTCGAACACCACCATGTCGGTCTCGGCGATGCGCTCGAGCCCATCCGCCGCCTTGACGATGATCCGGCGACGGAACAGCCGGCTTGCAGCGGCGATCTGTACCGCAGGAACGGCAAGTGCGAGCGCGCAAGGGCAGGTGATGATGAGCACGGCAATCGCGTAGGTCAGCGCCGTTTGCCATGAGGCGCCCATCAGCAGCCAACCGAGGAAGGTGGCGAGTCCCAAGCCATGCACGGCCGGCGCATAGATCGCTGCCGCGCGATCGGCAAGCCGGCGATAGCGCGCTTTGCCCTGCTCGGCAGCCAGCATCAGCCGGCTGATCTCGGCGAGCAGCGTCGCACTGTCGGCGGCGCGCACCTCGACCTCAAGCGGCCTGGTCAGGTTAAGCGTCCCGGCATAGACCTCCTGCCTCGCCTTCACGGTCAGCGGCGCCGTCTCGCCGGTGATCAGGCTTTGATCGACCTGTCCGCCTCCCGCCAGCACCACGCCGTCGGCGGCGACCCTCTCGCCCGCCGCCACCAGCAGACGATCGCGGGGGCGTAGCGCATGTGCCGGGACCTGGAGGTGCGCGCCACCGGGCTCGATGACGGTGGCCATGCCACTTTGCAGGCTGAGCAGATTCTGCGCCTCGCTCCGGGCGCGCACACGCAACGTCTCGTCGAGGAAGCGGCCAATCAGCAAAAAGAACAGGAGTGAGACGGCGGCATCGAAATAGACCTGCTGGCCGCCCCGCAGCGTCTGGTACAGGCTCATTCCGGTCGCCAGCAGAATGGCGAGCGAGATCGGCACATCCATGTTGAGGCGCCGGCCCTTCAGCGCGCCGAGCGCCGAGACGAAGAAGGGCTGCCCGGCATAGGCGACCGTGGGCAGCGCGATCAGGGCCGAGACGAAGCGGAAGGCGCTCGCCAGCGCGGGGTCGATGTCGCTCGCCTCTCCCGACCACACCGCGATCGAGATCAGCATGATGTTCATGGCGGCGAAGCCTGCGACCGCGACGCGGCGAAGGAGAGCAGATTCACGTGAAGTTTCAGTATGTTGTGCGGCATCCTGCATCGGGGCCGCGGCGAAACCGGCTTGGGCAAGCGCGGCAATCACGTCAGC
>JBAUOI010000464.1:0-3058 GCA_049579665.1 Methyloceanibacter sp. | reverse complement strand
GGCCTAGACAATGGCGCGGGCCGGAAGCCGGGACCTGCTTGCCGAGTACAAGGCGAAGCGCGACTTCGGCAAGACGCCCGAGCCTGGCCCGAAGCACGGCAAGGCCAAGGGCAACAGCTTCGTCATTCAGAAGCATGCCGCGCGGCGGACCCATTTCGATTTCAGGCTCGAGCGTGACGGGGTGCTGAAGAGTTGGGCCGTCACGCGCGGTCCTAGCCTCGACCCCGCGCAGAAGCGCCTCGCGGTGATGACCGAGGACCACCCGCTCGAATATGGCGGCTTCGAGGGCGTCATCCCCAAGGGCGAATATGGCGGCGGCCCGGTGATGATCTGGGACGAAGGCACGTGGGAGCCGATCGGCGACCCCGACGAGGGTCTCGCCAAGGGCGACCTCAAATTCCGCCTGCACGGCCACCGGCTGAACGGCGATTACGTGCTGGTGCGCATGAAGCCGCGGAAAGAGGATCGCGGCCGGCAGAACTGGCTATTGATCAAGAAGCGCGACGACTATGCCGGCGAGGGCAACGAGCCGACCGAAGAGTTCGATACCAGCGTGAAGTCCGGCCGCACCATGGACCAGATCCTGAACGGCGCCGACTCGGCCGTGTGGACCTCCAACAAGGCTCAAAAAAAAACTCCGGCAGCGAGGCCCAAGCGCGCCGCGGCAACCTCAAAGCCCAAGCGAAAAAAGTCGCCCGCGCGCTGATCCCGCCATTGGTCGCGCCTGAGCTCGCCACGCTCGACACCGAGGTGCCGACCGGGCGCAACTGGCTGCATGAAGTCAAATATGACGGCTACCGCATCATCGCGCGCAAGGCCGGGGATGATATCACCCTGTTCAGCCGGAGCGGACTCGACTGGACGGTGCGCTTTCCGGCCATCGCCCAGGCGCTGCTCACGCTTCCCACTGACATTGCGCTGATCGATGGCGAGGTCGCCTTCGTGCTGCCCTCGGGCATTACCGACTTCAAATCGCTGCAAGAGCATATCGACACGCCGAACCCCGCCATCCGCTATTTCGTGTTCGATCTGCTCAACCTCGACGGCAAGGATTGGCGCAAGAAGCCGTTGAAGGAACGTCGCGCGCAGCTCGCCAAATTGCTGGCGGCGAAGGGCGTATCGGACTTTCTCATCTATGCCGACTACGTGGAGGGCTCGGGGCCCGAGTTCTACGCGCAAGCCTGCGCGACGGGGCTCGAAGGCATCGTCTCGAAGCGGGCCGACCGGCCCTACATCTCGGGCCGCGGCAAGGACTGGTTCAAGATCAAATGCTCGCGCGGCGAGGAATTCGTCATCGGCGGCTATAGCCGTTCCGACGTGAAAGGCAAGCCGTTCTCTTCGCTTCTGCTCGGCACGTTCGAGGACGGCAAGCTCTCCTATTCCGGCAAGGTCGGCACCGGCTTCGATGCCGCGGACTTCGACAGGCTCGGTCGAAAATTCAAGCCGCTCGAGCGCTCAAGCTCGCCCTTCGAGGAGGTGCCGCGCGAAGAGCGCAAAGGCGCGGTGTGGCTCGAGCCGAAACTAGTCGCGCAGATCGCCTTTACCGAGCGGACGCGTGACGGTCGCCTGCGGCATCCGAGCTTCAAGGGCTTGCGCGAGGACAAGCCGGCGCGCGACGTGCATCGTGAAGAAAGAGACGGCGAGGAGGCCGGCATGGCCAAGACAGCCAGCAGCAAGACCGGTGGCGACGCCACCTTCGAGGGGATCACGCTCACCAATCCCGGCAAGGTCTATTATCCGGATATCGGCCTCACCAAGCTCGATGTTGCCCGCTACTACGAGACGGTCGCTCCCTATATGTTGCCTTACGTCGCGCGAAGGCCGATCAGCCTGGTGCGCTGCCCGGAGGGCATCGACAAGGAACATTTCTTCCAGCGCCATGCGATGAAGGGCATGAGCAAGGCGATCAAGGAAGTCCCGATCCCGGGCGGCGAGAGCAAGAAGAAATATCTCTATATCGACGACGCGACGGGGCTGTTCGGGCTGGTGCAGATCGGCACGCTCGAGATTCACGATTGGGGCGTTTCGCTCGACCACATCAACGAGCCTGACCGGCTGGTGTTCGATCTCGATCCTGACGAAGGGCTTCCGCTCCCCACGCTGAAGGCCGCGGTAGTCGAGGTGCGGGAGTTTCTCGACGACCTCGGCTTCAAGAGCTTCCTCAAATCGACCGGCGGCAAGGGCTTCCATCTCGTCGCGCCGATCGCGCCGAAGCTCGGCTGGGCGGAGATCAAGCCGTTCGCCAAGGCGATCGCTGACGCGTTGGTGAGCGCGCGCCCCGACCGCTACACGGCGAACCCGCTGAAGCGCACGCGTGAAGGCAAGATCTTCGTCGATTACCTCCGCAATCAGCGGGGCGGCTCGGCCATCGTCAATTATTCGACGCGCGCCAAGGCGGGTGCGCCGGTCGCCTGCCCGCTCCGCTGGGACGAACTGAAGGGGCTAAAGGCCGCTTCGCCTTACACCGCCAAAACGCTGCCGGCGCGGCTCAGATCGTTGAAGCGCGATCCCTGGGAAGGATTTTTTTCTACCCGCCAGTCGATCACGGCAAAGGCGCGCAAAGCGCTCGGGCTCGGGTAGGGCTTCTCCTCTCTTGCCCCCTGCAAGCAGGGCGGCGAATATGCGCCTTGCGGGGGCAAAAGGAGCAGGCAATGACGCGATGGACGCCAGACCCGACCTTCTATCCCTCGCCACGGCTCGCGGCCAAGGCGCCGGCCGAAACGCTGGCTTATGTGGCTGCCTTTGCGCCGAAACGTGACGTTCCGGATTCCATCGCCGTGGTCGATGTCGACCCCGCCTCGCCCACCTATTCGAAGATCGTCGGCGGCATCGACATGCCGAAAACCGGCGATGAGCTGCACCACTACGGCTGGAACGCGTGCAGCTCGTGCCTCTGTCCCAACGCGCCGCATCCGCATACCGAGCGGCGCTATCTCGTGGTGCCGGGCTTGCGCTCCTCGCGCATCTACATCATCGACACCAAGCCCGACCCGAAGAACCCGATGATCGTGCGGGTGATCGAGCCGGAAGAGGTGATCGAGGCGACCGGCTATAGCCG
>JBAUOI010000463.1:0-5500 GCA_049579665.1 Methyloceanibacter sp. | reverse complement strand
CCGTAGCGCATCGCCCAATCGACCACGATCTTTTTCGAGGCGAGCGTCTTGCTCACTTTCTCTGCCTGGCTCCGCGTGATGGTGCGAAGTGGGGATTCGTCAAGCTCCTCGTTCCAGATGGTGCGGTATTTGGCGCCGCTGGCGAAGGGCCGTTTCACCAGCACGACAAGGTTCAAAATCAGCCACCACAACACCCGGTTGGTCTCGATCACGCGCCGATCGGAAAGGAACTCCTTGAGATAGCGGCGCATCGGCCAATAGGAGGTGCCGTCGGGCGTGCCGAGATTGATGAGCAGGACCCCGATCCGGCGATGCGGCGGAGACGCCTTCGAGCGCTCGGATTCTGCGGCAAACCGGCCGCGAGGTGGCGTTTCGTTCATGAAAACGGCTCATCGCTGGGTGGTCGAGACCCTTAGATAGAGCATCGCCCGCGATGCGCCTAGCCATCCGGCTAGGATGTTACGGGCGGGAAAATCGAGGCTTCTGCCGCTAATGCGAAAGATAGGTCGGCGGGGCAGGCTGGTTGCGGGCTTCCATGAGAGCCATGCCCAATAGATATGCCAAAAATTCGCGTCCTTCGGACTGAGCGATCTTCATCAGGATCTCGAGCATCTCCTCGACTTCGTCGCTGTTTGGCAGCTCGATCTGGCCTTCACCGGTGACAAAATCCTCATCGGACATAACGGGCTGCTCTCCGAACCGAAGTGGACTCCATCCTGTCACAAATGACGCGCTCTCTCCTAGTGATGTGCTCAACGATAGGACTGATATCTCCATCGATGGCTTCAATGATCGTCAGTCCCCGCATCAATCGCTGCACATTTTTTCGGCATCGGCGATGATGACGGCGTGGTCGAAGGCCAGTTGCTTGGTCCTCCACTCCTTGACCCATTCAGCCGCTTCCGCATCGGACCCGGGCTTCGGTTTCGGCGCTTCCGCAAAGCGGGTCGTGTAAGCAACGCTGACGGCATGACCGCGCGGATCGCGCGCAGGGTCCGAATAGACGCCGACGAGATGCAGCCGGTCCACCACGATGCCGACCTCTTCGAGAACCTCGCGCCGGCATGCCGCCTCCGTCGTCTCGCCGATATCCACGAACCCGCCGGGAAGGGCGTAAGCGCCTTTGAAGGGCTCGTTCTTGCGGCGAATGAGCAGCACGCGCGCCTCGCCGTCGAACATCACGCAGTCGGTCGTCAGAAGAGGAGTCTTCGGCATGGTCATGGCGGGACGACCATACCTCAAGCACCGCGGCGCGGAAACGCGAGGAGCGGAGATTCGGTCTGGCCGCGAGCAGCCGTCTCACTTCCCGGAAAGTCGTCGCGACTCCTTGAGCGCCATGGCCAGCAAATAAGCGAGAAAATCGAATCCCTTGGCGCGCACGCGCCGGATCAAAGGAGCGATCTGATCGGCAATGACTTTGGCGGCTTCACGCGCGCCATCCCCGGACGGGTCCGAGCCGCTTGGATCAGACATTCGCCCTGCCCTGGCGTTTCCGTGCTTCTTGTTGGCCGACTGCCCGACGCGAGAGCCCCGTGGCTCTATATAGTCCGTATACAGTATTTTTTAGCATAAGGAGCTTTACGCCCGCTATGCATTTTTGGATGCAGGCCTAATGGCAATTTTTGGGGTCAGGGCTGGCAGAAACCTGACCTAGGTCAGTACGGAAGACCGGATTTCAACCGCGGGGCTGCGGCACGATGCGGATATAGGGTCGCGGCGCCTTCCACCCGTCCGGGTAGATTTTCTTCGCCTCCTCGTCGGAGACGGAGCCGGCGATGATCACGTCGTCGCCTTCGTTCCAGTTCACCGGCGTCGCCACGCGGTGCTTCGCCGTGAGCTGCATCGAATCGATCACGCGCAACACCTCGTCGAAGTTGCGGCCCGTCGTCATCGGGTAGACGAGGATCAACTTGATCTTCTTGTCGGGACCGATGACGAACACATTGCGGACGGTCTGATTGTCGGCGGCCGTCCGGCCGTCCGAGCCGCCCGCCGTGCTGGCCGGCAACATGCCGTAAAGCTTGGAAATCTTGAGGTCGGGATCGCCGATCATCGGGTAGTTGGGCGCCACGCCTTGCGTCTCCTTGATGTCCTCGGCCCATTTGGCGTGCCGATCCACCGGGTCGACGCTCAAGCCGATGATCTTCACCCCGCGCCGATCGAACTCGGGCTTGATCCTCGCCATATAACCGAGTTCGGTGGTGCAGACCGGCGTGAAGTCCTTGGGATGCGAGAACAACACGGCCCAGGAATCGCCGAGCCATTCATGAAAGCGGATCTTGCCTTGCGTGGTTTCCGCTTCGAAATCCGGTGCGATTTCGCCGAGTTGCAGTGTCATTACGTTCTCCGTTCCCCTGGCAAAGCTTGCCGGATTGACCCTTGCTCCCCGCGACCAGCAAGGATTTAGGATGGCTTGCCCCGATTTCGCAATCAACTTCGCGGAAAAGAAAAATCATTCTCGCATCGCCGTAGCGACTGGCATATCGATTGCGCAATGAGCGGATCGGCGGAAATGCCAAACGCAAATCATGGGCCAGGGCGCTATGCCCTACCTATGACCATTGGAGCCGAAGTCGAAATGTTTTAGGCGACCGCCCTCTCTTCGTGGGCGCCTTTGCTCACCTCCTCGATGATCTTGGCTGAGAACGCCTCGAGGTCGTTCGGGTTGCGGCTGGTGATAAGGCCTTCATCGACAACAACGTCTTTGTCCACCCAAGTCGCGCCAGCATTCTTCACGTCGGTCGCCATGGAATGATACGAGGTCATCCGGCGGCCTTTGGCGATGCCGGCCTCGATGAGCACCCAAGGCGCGTGGCAGATCGCCGCAAGCGGCTTTTTGCTCGCATAAAAATCGCGCACCAGCGCGACGGCGTCTTCGTCTTGGCGAAGCAGATCGGGATTGATCACTCCGCCCGGAATGACCAGCGCGTCATATTCGTCGATCCTCACGGCATCGATGGTGCGATCGACCTCGATCGGCTCGCCCCAATCGTCGTGGTCCCAGCCCCAGATCTCGCCCGTCTTGAGCGAGATGACGTCGACCAGGGCGCCGGCCTCTTCGAGCCTCTGCTTCGGCACCATCAATTCCGACTGTTCGAAGCCGTCGGTCGCAAGAATTGCGATTCGCTTGTCGCTGATATCGGCCATGAACCAACCTCCTTGCCGTGGCTTTGCCAGTGAACGCCTGGAGGCAGGGAATGTTTCGCGCAGGGTGCCGGCGCCGAGCCGTCAGAACGGCCGGGCCGGTCCCAGGGACGCGAGGAACAGGAGCAGACCGAACAGGAAAATCACCGCCGCCCCGCCCATGGCGCAGGCCGTCCACACGGCGTTGGCCCAGACGGCGCTCGTGCCGCCGAGCTTGAGCGCAAGCTCGCGTGAGCCGAGCGCAAGACTCGCCAGCACGGCCACGGTGATGGCGGTGCCAAACGCCATGGCGAAGGTCGCGGCCACGCCGGCCCAGAACAGCCCTTGTGTCAGCGCAAACACGAGCACGAGGATCGCGCCCGTGCACGGCCTGATGCCGACGGAAAACACCACCGCCATGACCTTGCGCCAGGAGAACGGGCCCGCGAGCTGCCGCGCGTCGATGATATGGTCGCAAGCCTCGCCGTGCGCGTGATGGTGGCCATGGTCGTGATCGTGGTGATGATGGTCGTGGCCGTGCGCATGATCGTGATGATCATGCGCGTGGTCATGCCCCTGATCGCCATGCGAATGCGCCGCCTGGCTCTTGGCGGCTTGCGCGGTCGCGTCCTCACGATAGCTGCGCCACAAACGCACGCTCTGCGTCGTCAAAAGATAAAGACCGACCAGAGCGATCATCGCATAGCTCACGCTTTCGAGCTGGTTCGCCCAGGCATTGACTTGCAGCCCTGTGGCGTTGAGTCCGATCAGCAAGACGCTGACGAGGAGGATCGCCGTCAGCGCTTGCAGTGCGGCGGCGATGAAGGAGATCATGATGCCGCGCCGCACCGTCTCCTCATTGGCGACGACGTAGGAGGAGATGATGGCCTTGCCATGCCCGGGGCCGACCGCGTGCACCACGCCATAGAGAAAGCTCAGCCCTGCAAGGGCGAGCATGGCGCCAATGGCATTGCCGCTTTTCAATCGCTTGACGCTGGTCGCGAGCTCCCGCTGCATGCTCTGCTGCGTATCGGCGACCCAGCTCAGCAACTTGCCGAACGGACCGCGCGCCTGAAGCGGTGCGGCTGCTTGTGGCGCGAAAGCCGACGGTGCCGCGCCTTGCACCGGAACGCCGAAAGGCGTTGCAGGCTTCGTCTCGGCGCCCGAAGGCATCGAAGCCGCGATCAGCAGCGCAAATCCGAGCACAACAACGGTTAGCGAGCCAATGCCGGCGCGGCTCAATGGGCGGCGCATTTGACCATCGCCGTTTGCGCGAATTGCGAGCCGAAATTGGAGTTCGGTCCAAGCTGGCTGAAAAAGGCTTCGCTGAGCGCCTTGGCGTCGGCCTCGCTTTCAGGGTCGGGCTTTTGGATCTCCGCGGTGCAACCCGGTGTCGGCGTGCCGGCGATCTTCACCGGCGCCTCAGTGGCGAAGCCGAACGCCACGAAAAAGGAGGGGTCGTAGACGTCAACCGCGATCTCGTGGACTTTGGGGTCGAGCGGCTTCTCCAGCGGCAGGGTGAAATGCAGCGTGAGCAGCGTCTTGTCGTAGTCGACCGAGTAGTCGACCGGCTCCTTGAGCGGCAACGGCTTATCGTCGTCGCTGAGATGCACGAAGGTGAAGTAGTCGAAGTCCTTCAGCGACTCGACATTGACCTGGGCCAGCGGCTGAAGCTCCTCCTTCGAATAGACCCCGTCGCCATTGGCATCGAGTCCCTGCACCGCCATCGCGGTATAGAACTCGTCGAAAGTCCAATGATGACGGATGCCGGTGATGCGGTGATCGGGCCCGAACACGATCTCAGAGCGGACCGTTGCCCAGACATGCGGATGGGCGAGCGCAGCAGGCGCAAAGCCGGCGGTCACCGCAACGGCGAGAAGAATCCGGAAAAGATGCTGGCGCCCCAGTAGATCCCGCGGCGACACGGCATGAACTCCCCTTGAGAGGAGCTTGTCCTAGGCGCGAATTATGGAGGATTGGGGGCTGGTGTATAGGACAATTGCGCACGCCCGCGTCAGCTCCCCAATGCGAAGCTGTCGGTTCGCGTGTTCAGACCAGCGACGAGTCAAACTCCGCCATTGCCGCGGAGCTGGGCTCAATTGAGTCTTGCTAGTCTACTTGCCGGCGGCGGTAAGCTTGGCGGAAATTCTGCCGAACAGGCCCGACAGATCGGTGCCGACCGCGTTCACGGCAGTGATGATGGCGACGGCGATGCCGGCGGCGATCAGGCCATACTCGATGGCCGTGGCGCCCGACTCGTCCTTGACGAAACGTGCGATTGAAGTCCTCATTTTCGACACTCCCTTTAATTGGGTTATTCACCTGGCCCCTCGCCCGCCTGGCTTTCCGGTCAGTGGAACCTGTTGGGGAAAATAGC
>JBAUOI010000462.1:0-3781 GCA_049579665.1 Methyloceanibacter sp. | reverse complement strand
AAGTTCTCTAGGCTGTCTGTGCCGCCGAAAAGTGTGGTGAAATTAGTCGAGTCCACTAGCACGATGTCTCCGGCGCGCTGCTCGTTTGGTGGCATCCAGAGCAGGCAGTTGAACTCTGTGTTGCCTGCCGCGCTAAAGGGATGCGGGCGGTCAAGATCAATGGGCTGGCGCGCAAGCATCTGTACCGACTTGGGGTCCGTGGTCGTCAGCTCATAGTGGGGAAGGTGCGGATGGAAATTCAGAGTAGGCACGTTTTCGAGCAGCCCCAAGCTGTCAACGTCCCGAAATGCTGTGAGCGGTGCGATCTCCTTCGTCCCCTTGACGACCGCGGGACGGAGTCCCCACCGGTTGTGCACGGGAACGTCGAGTCCCTTCATCAACGACCGAGTGTATTGGCCAAATCGCTGCTGGCGAGGAACCAGGCGGTCGCCGTGGTGCCTGTACTCAATCTGGCGCTGCTCCATGTCCTCGGTGAAGCCCACATCATGATGCGGCGCGAGTAGTAGGCACGTGCCTTCACGCTTCAGCCACTCGCGGATCGCGTCAACTTCTTCCGGCAACGCCTCCTGTTCTGAAACGAGATGATCGAGGCCGAACACCATCATCGTGTCGGTGTCGGCCAGGACCCGTTCGTCGATCAACTGCTTGTACCCAGCCTGGTCGATACGTTGGAACACCGCGACCGGGTGACCTGTAACCTCGCCAACGATGTTCTGGAAGCTTAGTGTCGAGCGGTGGAACAGTTCGAGCGTCCCAGCGATCCCTTGCAGGAAGTTTGCCGCATCCCACTCCGGCGTTTCATAGCTAGGCCAGGCAACGCGACGAACCTCGGTCATCGTCGAGAAGCGATTGTCCATAACCGAAGGATCGCGGTTGGATTCCCACGGGTAGCTCCAGGTCCAGTAGATGCTAACCCTTCGCTTGCCACCCGTGTATTTGCGCGGCACGTGGCTTTGATTGTAGGTTCGTGGGGGTTGGATGGTACTCATGCGTGTATCTCACCTTTGGTTCAGTGGGCATCGCCGAGGGCCGCGAGATACCGAAGCGCTTTGAGGCCCGGGAGAAAGAAGTAAGCGCCGCCTTTCACTGTCGTAAAGGCCGGCAGGCCGGTGATTTTCTGGCGGATGGGTCTTTTGGGAATCTTGAACTCGAGCGTGCCGTCCTGCGTGCCGATGATCGGATCGCGCTCGTTGCCGAGCTCATGAAAATTACGGTCGTTAGCCCATACATTCTGCGCAAACTCGAACTGTCGGATTAGGCTTGCACAGATGATAAACGCCGCTATGCCGCGGTCGGTACCATCGTCAGGAGCGTCTTCCGGCAGAGGCAAACCATAAGTAGCGCCGCGGCGAATCATGCGGCGTCGGTTTATGTTCGCTGCAGTGTCGCGAGGGTTCATGCGACGCATATGCGAACCGAGAGGCACCGCATATCCATGCGGATCCATCTCTTTGTAGTTGAAGTTATTGTTTCGCTGCAGGTCGGCCCCTAAGGCGGGATCTGCCTTATCCGGGGCCAGCACGAGTGGAGCGCCGCTCCTCCATCGACCCATAAGCTTGGCGGCCATAAGTTCCTGTTCTTCGGCGGTCTGACCATTCTGGCGGAGAAAGTCACGAAAGCGTCCGACATGCTCCTGTAGACGCCGATAGGCCATGTAGCTGCCGTTTCGAGACAAGATTTCTGGTTGCGGCAGGTCTACGGGCGGTCCGTTCTCGTCGGGGTAGCCAAGGATAAATTCCCCTGGTTTGAGTGGCGGGCCGGAGCCGGGCGTTGGTACGTCCTCAGTGCCTTCAATGACTGGCTGCGAGAGCCGGTCGCGGTAACCGAAATGGTCGTGTGCAGTATCGAATGGCGGGATCGCTAGAAGGTCCAGAGACGAGAGCACCTCAACGCCTTCGCACTCTGCTAGGAGCCTTTGGTGCTCTGTAGTGCAACGCTCCCGCTCGGCTTCATTGCGGGCAAATAGAATGGCGATGGCGTGGAGATCCGAGCTTGCAAGTCCCCCCACCCAGTTGTCAGGATGATTCGCGCCCGTGTCACCAAGGACGTCCGCGCGTGCGGGCATACCTTGCTTGAACTCCTCCGGGAACGTGGCAAGCGATGTTTTGTCCACGCCTAGAGCCTTAAGGCCATTCCAAGTGAACGCCACAGTTACCCAGCGCTTGTCCTCATCAACCGAGTCCAGAACATCAGCCGCCGATTGTACTGTTTTGAGAATCTCGTTCAGCCACGCTCGGCCAGTCGAAGCGCTCCGAAACGACAAAAACTCATATCGTCCGGTGAGGGCCGGAGTGCGGGTCAGCAGAATGTGCTGAATATCGTCAAATTCGAGCATGACTCACTGTGCTTGATGCGTGGTTCTGGGAATCACTGCATCTGGTCGAGCATGTTCGAGAAGGCTGCCTTGAGCTTGAGTGCCTTCTTGATCTCGTCGGCGCTCACATAGGGATACTCCCCGTATTCGAGGAAACTCGGGCACTGGTGCTCGCGGACGAATTTGACAAATTCTTCCGGTCTGTTTTTCCAATCTTTAGGGAACCCTTCGAGGTTTTCGAAGACGGTATCAATGCCGGTGGCTGAGAAGAGCGCCACAGCATCCTCAGTGTATTTGTCGAAGTCAGTGTCAAAAATGCCTTGATACATGAAATAGGTATCCCCCTTGATCGGAAAGAGGACCCAGCGCAGGTAGTGCAGCTTAAGCACGGCAAGGCAGTCGGGCTGGGATGCTACCGTCTTCTCGATGTTTTTGGCATACTCATAGAAAACCTCCTCCCTACCCGGGATGATCTTCGCGAGAATCGAGAAGCCGTAGCAGGACGGGGTCCTGGGAAAGATCGGGCCGTATCTGCCCTGTTCCATTTTATCCTTAGAGAATCCTCCTTTGGGGATCGCCATCGCCGCCGGATTGGTCCAGTCCTGCTGCTTGGATACGTCAGACATAGTCACGTGCCTTTCATTGGTGGGCGCCTGATCGCTTCACTTCACGACAAGCATCACCGGCCATTGCGCGTCGGGAAGGTTGACGCTCACGACCAACCTTGCTCGCCTCCGCGCATCGCCTTGTCTGTTCCAGCTCGGCGAGCACTCTGGTCAGCAACTCGTTCTGCGTCCGCAGCAGGAGCTCGATTGCGCGGAGCCGCTGCACCATGTCCTGAAGTACATTGTCCATTGACGTTTTCCTTGAAGTAAACCCTTACCTCGTCCTCGAGTGGTGCTGTCCAAAAGCAACCTGGAGGAACAACGCGACTGGGTCTAAGGAGGGGCGCCCAGCGATGGGAAGTCGAAGATAGGGGCGACCCGAAGGCCGCCCCTCTCAATGCGTTGGGTGTCTCAATAGACCCACTTACGGCAAACGTGCCCTGCGCCCCACAACGCGCACCTGCGGACTTGGCGGCGGACGACTCCATACCCGGGCCTATACCCGCGATAGCCATATCCGCGGTAGCCATAGCGGCTATACCCGCCGTAGCCTTAGCGCCTATACCCACTATAGCCGTAGCGCCTAACCCCGTATCCACGGGCAACGCCGTAGCGGTGGCCACGTGCAACGCCGCGGTAGCCGACGTCTGCCCTTATGCCGTCGGACTGAGGAAGCGGCGGAGGCGACATGGCCTCCGCGGGGGTCGCAATGGCTAAGGCCAGTGCAGCGAAAACGATAAACCTGATCATTTCGTCACTCCTTGTGAACTCGAGAACATCTTAGGCTGGCTTAGGTCTGGCAGCACTTTCGCTCATAATTTTGGGCAGGCACTTCCGATCATGGAGTCCAAAGCTGCTTTGG
>JBAUOI010000461.1:0-1729 GCA_049579665.1 Methyloceanibacter sp. | reverse complement strand
GCCTTGGTGATGTCGCGCGAGCGGCCAAAGAACACGGGAGCATGTTTGGCGCCGAACGCGGCCAGCCCGCGGAAGGGAGAGCCCTTGGTGTCGATCGGCCACAGCACCGAGCGGCCTTTGAGGACCTTCTCCTCGAGCCAGGCCCGGAGCAGCTTGTCGATCTCGGTCTCGAACTGGTCGGTGCTCTGGAAGGAATGGAAGGCGAGCTTGAACTTGCCGTCCTGCGTCTGGAACCAGGTCTTGAAGAAGCTCTTCAGCCGGTTCCATTGCTCGCTGACGAGCTGGTTGGTCGTCTCGTCGTCGAGCTTGACGGTGGGCGGCTCGCTATAGCGGAACACATAGACGTCGGGGACGGACTTGGTCTTGCTCGCCTCGATCGCCGAGAGGATCTCGTAGGCGGTACCCGACGGGTAGTGCTCTCCGTTCGGCAAAGTGGGGAAATCGTCGGGGAGCTCGGTGCCGAGCCTGTGGCGCAGGATGGCAACAACCAGATCGCAGTCGGCAGCCTCGGGGATCTGCTGCTGGAAGGTAGCGCGCGCTTGGTAATATTTCGTCTCCCAACGGATGGCCTCGAGCTTGGCCACGCCGGAAAACTCGCCGTTCAGACGCTCGACGACGCGCTCGACCCGCATACGCTCGAAATGCGTGTCGCCGGGCGAGGAGACGAAGACGCGAACCGATTTCATCGGAGCATCACGGGCGGAGCTTGAACCTGCAAAACCAACTCTCACTGAGTATAGTCTTTGCGAGCGCCTCCCCATAGACGTTCGAATCGGTTGGTTAGTCTTAGCTCCTAACCTTGATTCACCCCGCAACTACTATGGCGGGAGAGCGGCGTGGGACTTTGCGATCATTCCGGCCTCTTCGGCAAGCTACTGGTCTCCTGGATGCTGATCCGCCTGGCCTCGTTCAGGAGAACGTCGAGGTCGGGGTTCTCCTTATCGACCAGAGCTTGCAGGTCCTTGACCACCTTCGCCTGCTGCTCCGGCGTGGCCTTGATGGCGGCGCTGTGCTGGCCGGGTTGCGTGCCCGGACCCCAGCGCGGGCCGAACATATAGACGGCGCTATACATGACCTTGGCCGTGCTCTCATCGACATGGGCGGCGCGCATGGCGAAATAGAACACCTTGTGCGTGTCCTGCCAGCTCCGCTCCTCGCTGTCGCAGTAATAGTCGTGGATCACGGCGGCTGAGCGGTAATTGCCGGTGAAGGGCGGATAGAGCGCCCACAATGCTGCCGGCACCGACGCGCCATCGGTCTTGTAGCCGTCGGGCACGTTCCATTCCTTGCCGTAGGGGTCGATGAAGCCGTAGGGCTCCATCAGCGTGACCTTACGCCCGTCGTCCTCCTCGCTGAACTCGGCGACGAATTTGCCGATGAATTTGCCGAAATAGGTCTCGGCATGAGCCGCGGGCGCGCTCACCGCGACGGTCGCGGCGGCGAGGATGAGAATGCGGAGCTTGGCAGTTGCGGGCTTCAAGTCCCTGGATCCCTGACTCGATAGCTCTTTAGCGCTGGCCGGCAATTTATAACGCAGCCGCCACCGGCGCGAAGTTACGATTGTGCAAGGTTAAGAGGCCGGCGTCTTTTTCTGGCTGACATGCATCGCGGTGGTGACATAGCGAAGGCACCCAGTCCCGGCCAGGAACGGCTGCTGCGCCCACATGCCGAAACACGGGGGCGCTGAATAGTTCATCACCGTGCTCCTGGCCGGCAGGCGCTCTTGCGT
>JBAUOI010000460.1:0-2934 GCA_049579665.1 Methyloceanibacter sp. | reverse complement strand
CAATCCAGTAACCACGGCGCCATCGATAACAGAGGTCAGGGGTTACTGGATTCCCGCTTTCGCGGGAATGACACGGAGTAAGTTGAGAATCAGGCTTAGTAAGGAAGCGATGACGTCATTTTCACCACGCGAGATCGTCTCCGAGCTCGATCGCCACATCATCGGCCAGCGCGACGCCAAACGCGCCGTCGCCATCGCCTTGCGCAATCGCTGGCGTCGCCAGCAGCTCAACGACGAGATGCGCGAGGAGGTGCTGCCGAAGAACGTCCTGATGATCGGCCCGACCGGCGTCGGCAAGACGGAGATTTCCCGCCGCCTCGCCAAGCTCGCGGGCGCGCCGTTCATCAAGGTCGAGGCCACCAAATTCACCGAGGTGGGCTATGTCGGCCGCGATGTCGATCAGATCGTCCGCGATCTGCTCGAGGCCGGCATCGGCCTGGTGCGCGACGTGAAACGCAAAGAGGTGGCCGCCAAGGCGCAGCTCAATGCCGAGGAGCGGGTGATCGACGCGCTGGTCGGCTCGGGCGCCGCCGTCTCGACGCGCGAGGCCTTCCGCAAGCGGCTTCGTGCGAACGAGCTCGACGACAAAGAGATCGAGATCCAGGTCGCCGACATGCCGTCGATGCCGTCTTTTGAGATTCCCGGCATGCCCGGCAGCCAGGTCGGCATGATCAATCTCTCGGAGATGTTGGGCAAGGCGCTCGGCAACCGCACCAAGCCGCGACGCGTCACCGTGCGCGACAGCTTCGACATTCTGCTCGGCGAAGAGTCCGACAAGCTGATCGACAACGACACCATCGTTCAAGAGGCGATCAGGAACGTCGAGAATAACGGCATCGTGTTTCTCGACGAGATCGACAAGATCTGCGCGCGCTCCGAGCGCGTCGGCGCCGATGTGAGCCGCGAAGGCGTTCAGCGCGACCTCTTGCCCCTGATCGAAGGCACCACCGTCGGCACCAAATATGGGCCGGTGAAGACCGACCATATTCTGTTCATCGCCTCGGGAGCGTTCCACATCGCCAAACCTTCGGACCTGCTGCCCGAATTGCAGGGGCGGCTGCCGATCCGCGTCGAGCTACGCGCGCTCACCCGAGACGATTTCCGCCGCATCCTCACCGAGCCGAAGGCCTGCCTCATCAAGCAATATATCGCGCTGATGCAGACCGAAGGCGTCGAGCTCGAATTCACTCCCGACTCAATCGAGGCGATCGCCGATATCGCGGTTGAGGTGAACACGGCGGTGGAGAATATTGGCGCACGGCGCTTGTTCACGGCGATGGAGCGCATCCTCGAGGACATCTCGTTCGACGCCGCCGACAAGCAAGGCGAGAAGATCGTGATCGACGCTGGCTATGTGCGTGGCCATATCGGCGACCTCGCCAAGAACGCCGATCTGTCGAAATTTATTTTGTAGCTGACTCCGTTCCTCCCCCAGCAAGGGGGAGGTGGCGCGTCCGACGTGGCGACCGCCACGTCGCTTTGGCACGCCGGTGGGGGTCAGTCACCCTGCGTCGCAATTCGAACCCCCACCCCGACCCTCCCCCTTTCAGGGGGAGGGAGACCGCGGCCGCCGCAGGCGCACATAGAGCGCGCCTTCGCCGCCGCGGCGGCGCGGCGCTTCGGAATAGCTCAGCACCACAGGCGCGAGGTCGGACTGGCTCAGCCAATGCGGCACGGCCTGGCGCAGCACGCCGCGCTCGTCGGACTCGTAGAACGGCCTGGTCGTATCGGCGGCGCCTTTGCCGGTGATGACCAGCACGTGCTTGTAGCCCTTGCCTTGCGCCGATTTGAGGAAGCGCCTGAGCGCCGCGTGCGCCTCGCGCTGCCGCATGCCATGCAAGTCGAGCCGCGCCTCGACCGGGAGCTTGCCGCGCTCGAGCTGCCGCGCCGTCTGCCGGTTTACTGGCTTCACCACCGGCTTGGGCGCGGGCTTAGGCGGCGGCGGAGTGTCCTTAGCGTGTTGCTTGGGTCGCGGTTTCGGCGCTTCGACCACAGGCGCGATCCGACCCTTCTCAAGCGGCCGCGCGCTACGGGCTACGCGTGCCCAAAGCTCGGCGTCGCTCTCAAGCTCGGTGTCGCGCTTGCCCATGCGGAGAGCATAGCGCAACCCGGCTTAACGGTTGGGAAGCAAGATATAGAAGCGCGCCGCCTCCTTGGTCGTGCCCGCAATAGCGCCTGCTTCCTCGCCGGTGCCGAAGTAGATATCACCGCGCTGGGGCCCTTTGATCGCCGAACCCACGTCTTGCGCGATCATCAGCCTGCGAAAGGGCGTCCCTCCAACCGCAAGATCCGGCGCCGTGACGAAAATCGGCGTTCCAAGCGCATGATAGGACGCATCGACGGCGAGGCTGCGCCCGGGCGTGAGCGTCACCCCTTGCGCGCCGACCGGACCTGCGCCGGCTTCTGCTTGCGGCAATTCGCGGAAGAAGACGTAAGACTCGTTCTCGCGCATCAGCGCTCGGCCACGCGCCGGGTCCACGCGCAGCCAGCTCTTCAGCCCTTCCATGGTCAGAGGACCTTTCTCGCCGCGCTCGGCGAGACGCTTGCCGATCGAAGTATAGGAATGCCCGTTCTTCGCCGCATAGCCGAGCCGCACCCATGACCCGTCGGTCAGACGCACGCGGCCAGAGCCTTGCACCTGCATGAAGAACAGCTCGACGGGATCGTCGAGATAAAGCAGCTCGAGTCCCCTGCCCTGGAGCGCGCCGCCATCGATCTCCGCGCGCGTGTAGTACGGCACAAGTTGCTCGCCGTCCTTCCGCATCACGCTTAGTCTGTCGTTGTACAGCGCGCGCAAGAGATCCGGTTTCACCTGAACGAGATCGTCCGGGCGCGCATAGACGGGAACTTGAAACTTGCCGCTCCGCTCGCGCGAGCCGTCCACTTCGGGCTCGTAATAGCCGGTAACGAGGCCCGGTGGGACCCCTTCGACGC
>JBAUOI010000459.1:0-5770 GCA_049579665.1 Methyloceanibacter sp. | reverse complement strand
GGCGCGGGCGTGGCAGGCGGCAATGGCGGCTTGCAGGGCATAGGGACCAGGGGTACGGCCCGGTGCGGCATTCAAGGCTTCCGCCCGCTCCAGAGCCGCAAGACCGCGGCGGATGAGGAGCTGGTCCCAGCGCGCGCGGTCCTGATCGAGCAGCAGCACGGGCTCGCCCGACGGTCCGGTGCGGGCGCCTAGGCGCGATGCCTGAATCTCCATCAGCGCGACGAGTCCGTGCAGCTCGGGCTCCCGTCGCGCGAGTTCGGCGAGGATGCGGCCGAGACGCAACGCCTCGTGGCAGAGCTGAGGCCGCATCCAGTCCTCGCCGGCGGTCGCCGAATAGCCCTCGTTGAAGATGAGATAGATGACGGAAAGCACCGAGGAGAGACGCGCCTCGAGTTCGGCCCCGCGCGGCACTTCAAAGGGCACGCCGCTGTCGCTCAGCATGCGCTTGGCGCGGACGATGCGCTGTTGGATGGTCGGCTCGGGCACGAGGAAGGCGCGGGCGATCTCCTCCGTGGTCAAGCCGCCGAGCAGGCGCAGCGTCAGCGCCGCCCGCGCCTCGGCCGAGAGGATCGGGTGGCAGGCGATGAACACGAGGCGGAGCAGATCGTCGCCGACTTGGTCGTCCAATGCCGCGTCGAGATCAGGCTGCCCCGTCTCCTGCTCGACTTCGAGCTCGTAACCGAGCTGCTCATGCTTGCGTTCGCGCAGCGTGTTGCGGCGGAAGACGTCGATCGCCCGATGCTTGGCGGCGGCCATGAGCCACGCACCGGGATTGTCGGGAATACCGGTCCGCGGCCATTGCTCTAGCGCCGCGACCAGGGCGTCCTGGGCAAGCTCCTCGGCGAGCCCGATATCGCGGACGATCCGCGTCAGGCCGGCGATGAGCTTCGCCTGCTCGATCCTGAAGACCGCGTCGATGGCGCGATGTGTGTCGGTAGCCGTCACCGGCTACCGACTAACGCCAACTCCACCGAGGCCGCAAGCCGCCTATTCCGCGGCTGCGCGCGTCTCCGCCGGCTTGCCGCAAACCTCCTGGCCTGGGTCGGGAATCTGTCGCACCTCGCACTCGCCTTCCCACCCCGGCATGTGGATCTTGTGCAGCTCCATGAAGCGCTCGGTCCATTTCCGCATTTGCGCCTTCGAGGCGCATTCGAAGATGGCATAGCCACCGACCACCTCCTTGGCCTCGGTGAACGGGCCGTCGGTGAGAGTGATCTTGCCGCCGGCAAGCCGCGCCCGCATGCCACTCGAGGTCGGCA
This sequence comes from Methyloceanibacter sp., assembly GCA_049579665.1. Taxonomy (GTDB): domain Bacteria; phylum Pseudomonadota; class Alphaproteobacteria; order Rhizobiales; family Methyloligellaceae; genus Methyloceanibacter. Next base: position 4,511 of record JBAUOI010000459.1, on the reverse strand, counting down.
GCAAGCCGACTCCCTGCACCATGACGCAGCCGTCCTTCGCGGCCTCTTCCACCATCGCGTTGATCGCGTCCATCATCGCCTTGGGCGTCGTGGTCATCTTCGCTTCGTTCATTTTCACCATCGACAGGAATCGCATCGTCGTCACTCCTATATTGGAATTCAAGCTGAGCTATTACTTCGCGGCGAGACCGATCTCGCGAAACCGGTCGAGAGTTTCGCTCTCGCCGAAATCCTCGAGCTCGAACAGCTGCCGGACCTCGATCTCGCAGTCCCTTCCATCGAGGGTGGGGTTGGGGAAGCGCCGCGACCATTCGATCGCCTCCTCGCGCGACTTCACCTGGATCATGGTATAGCCGGCGATCAGCTCCTTCGCCTCGGTGAAGGGCCCGTCAACGATGGTGCGCTTGCCGTCCGAATATTTGACGCGCCAACCCTTCGAACTCGGCTGCAACCCGCTGGCATCGAGCAGCACGCCCGCCTTGGCCAGCTGCTCGTGATAGTCCACCATTTCGGCGAACAGCTCCTCCGACGGCTTGACGCCCGCCTCGGAGTCCTTGTTGGCCTTGACTACGATCATGTAACGCATCGTCGGTGTCTCCTCTATTCAGAGTCTGGCCTCCTGGTGGATGCCGGCTCCACCCCCACGTCGAACGGGGACGGGCGAAATCGACACGTCGAAACAATTTTTTTCGGCAATTTGGAGGTGAGACCGGCTAACCCTTGTCGGCCAAGCCCTTGACGATGGCGGCCTCGAGCGCGGCGATGCGCTGCTTGAGCAGCTCGTTCTCCTCGCGTGCTTTCTGCACCATGGCCTTGACCGCCTCGAAATCCTCGCGCTGCACCACGTCGAGATCGCGCAACACGCGCTCGGCCTGGGCCCGCACCACGCTCTCGATCTCCTTGCGCACGCCATCGGCCGCGCCCGCGGCGTCGGTGATGAGCTTGCCCAATTCGTCGAAGAACCGGCCGGTGGTCTGCGTCATGCGCCAACTATGGGATGGCCGGTCCTGAGGCGCAAGCCGCTCTTGCCGGCAGCGGCCGTTCAGCGCCTTGACAGCGGCCCTCTGCCGGTCAAGGGTCCGGGCCTCCCGCCAGGACGCGCAAGCCGACCGCATGGAACTCCTTGTCCTCCCCTACCCGGTGATCGACCCTATCGCGATCGAGTTCGGGCCGGTCGCCGTGCGCTGGTATGGGCTGGCCTACATGGCCGGCATCCTGCTCGGCTGGCTGTATGGACGCCGCCTCGTGTCGCGCGCGGACCTTTGGGGCGGCAAGCCGCCGCTCACGGTGGCGCAGGCCGACGATTTCCTCCTTTGGATCACCCTCGGCATCGTGGTCGGCGGCAGGCTCGGCTTCGTGCTGTTCTACGAACCGAGCTATTTCTGGCGGAACCCGATCGAGATTCCCGCGGTGTGGCATGGCGGCATGTCGTTCCATGGGGGGCTGCTCGGCGTGGTGCTCGCCGTCTATCTGTTCTCGCGCGTGAAGGGGATCAATCCGCTGTCGCTCGGCGATATCGCCTCGGCCGCAACGCCGTTCGGCCTCTTCTTCGGGAGGATCGCCAATTTCATCAATTCGGAAGTGGTAGGCCGGGTGAGCGACGTGCCCTGGGCGATGGTGTTCCCCGGCGCGGGCGACCAGCCACGGCACCCGAGCCAGCTCTACGAGGCCTTTCTCGAAGGCATCGTGCTGTTCATCATTCTGCGCATCGCCACGCACAAATTCCACGCGCTGACGCGCCCGGGCACGGTGTTCGGGCTGTTCCTCATCTGCTACGGCATCTTCCGCAGCGCGGTCGAGTTCGTGCGCGAGCCGCATGCGGGCCACCCGATGGATGTCGGCATCTTCACCCCCGGCATCGTCTATTCCATTCCCATGATCCTGATCGGCGCATGGCTGATCTGGCGGGCGAGACGGCAGCCCGCTCTGGCGTCGTCGTGATGGGCGCGCAACGCAAATTCCACAGCGATGAGACGCCGCTTGCGGTGCGGCTGAGACAACTTATCGCGCGCGACGGGCCGATCAGCGTGCATGACTATATGCGGGCCTGCCTTGCCGACGGCTGTGCCGGCTATTACACGACGCGGCAGCCGATTGGGCGAGAGGGCGACTTCGTCACCGCGCCCGAGATCAGTCAAGTGTTCGGCGAACTGCTTGGCGTCTGGGCTGCCGCTGTCTGGCAAGCCATGGGCGAGCCCGCGGTGGTTGTCGCCGAGCTTGGGCCTGGGCGCGGCACGGCGATGGCCGACGCGCTGCGCGTGTTCGGCCACGTGCCCGGACTGCTCGACCGCATCACCGTAGCGCTGGTCGAGACCAGCCCAAGCTTGCGCGAGACGCAACGAACGACGCTGCGATCTTCGCCGGCCCCCCTGCAATGGTGCGAGCGCATTGAAGACCTGCCGCAAGGCCCGCTCATCCTCATCGCCAACGAGTTCATCGATGCGCTCCCCGTACGGCAGTTCGTGCGCGAGGCGAACACCTGGCGCGAGCGGTGCGTCACCCTCAGCGACACTGGCGGCTTCATTTTCTGTGCTGGAGCCCCGGTCGGGCCGGAAGCCGTACCGCACTTGGATGCGCCCGAAGGCGAAATCGTCGAGACGCGCCCCGCGCTCTCATCTCTGCTCGCGGCCCTCGTCGCGCGGGCGAAACACGCGCCAATCGCCGCCCTCTTCGCCGATTACGGCCACGCCGAGAGCGGTGTCGGCGATACGCTGCAAGCCGTCCAGCGCCATCGCTTCGCCGACCCTTTCGCCGCGCCGGGCGAAGCCGATCTCACAGCCCATGTCGATTTTGCCGCGTTGAAAGAGACGGCGCGCGCGCTTGGGCTTGCCGCCTACGGCCCCATGCCGCAAGGCGAATTCCTGCTCAGGCTCGGGCTCGAGCAGCGCTGCGAGCGGCTTCTGCAAAATGCCACGCCCGCGCAGAAAGCGGCGATCATGTCAGGCGCGGCGCGGCTGGCCGATCCGCGGCAGATGGGGGTTTTGTTCAAGATGCTCGCGCTGCAATCGACCGGGCTTGCCCCGCCGCCTCCCTTCGGAGACAGTTGAGCTTCCGATTGCGGGCTCCATGGTCACACCAGACAAAATGAAGCTTTGCGCGTCCAGCCTCGCCGCGCTTCCCGGGGTGCGGCATGGATTCTTCACGCGTCAGGGCGGTGTCTCGAGCGGCATCTATGCCTCCCTCAATTGCGGTCCGGGCTCGCGCGACGCCGCGGCCAACGTGGCTGAGAACCGCGCCCGCGTCGCCGAGCTGCTGGGCGCCGAGCCGGGCAAACTCATCACCATCTTTCAGAAGCACAGCGCCGATGCGGTGATCGCCGAGGCGCCGTGGAACGGCAACACGCCGCCCGAGGCCGACGCCATCGTCACCAAGACGTCCGGGCTCGCCATCGGCGTGCTCACCGCCGACTGCGCGCCGGTGCTGTTCTGCGACGGCACCGCGCGGGTGGTCGGCGCGGCGCATGCCGGCTGGAAGGGCGCGCTCGGTGGCATCATCGAGGCCACGGTCGAGGCCATGCGGAAACTCGGGGCGAAGCCCGAACGCATTCCCGCAGCGATCGGGCCGACCATTTCGCAAGACGCCTATGAGGTCGGCGCCGAGTTCGTCGAGCGCTTCGTTGCCGAAGAACCGACAAGCGCGGCCTTTTTCATCACCGACGAGGGCTCCGGCGAGCCCCATTTCGACCTTCCCGCCTATGTCGGCGAGCGGCTGGCGCGGGCTGGCATCGGCTCGATCGCCGATCTCGGCTTTTGCACCTATTGCGAGGAAACGCGGCTGTTTAGCTACCGCCGGTCACAACATCATGGCGAAGACGACTACGGACGCCAAATTTCCGCCATCCTGCTCGCCTGACCTGCATTCAAGGCGCAGGAAGGGCCCAAAACCGATCCACGCTTAAACTGGACGCCAACAGGCCGAGGCGGGTAAGCTGTTGTCCGGGAGAGGGTTCGGAGTTCCGTCACGACAGGTCTGTCGCGAACGGTGCTGTGCGGCCAACAGAGGGAGAATTTTGTTGGGCGCGGACACACGTTACGTGCGCGGCTGGATAAGGCGTATCGCCTCCGCGGCGGTTGCCCTCATTGCGGTCGCCTGCCTATCCGCCTGCGGCGGCGGCCCCGGCGGCCCGAGCAGCGGCGGCATCTTCAGCAGCGCGACCAGCCTGTTCGGCGGCTCGAAAAAGATTGCCGTGGCCCCGATCATCGGCACGACGCCGCAAGTTGCCCAACAATTGAGCGATGCGCTGGTGGCGGCTGGCAGCGATCGCGGGCTGAGCATCGTCCCCGAGGGCAGCAAGGCGAATTACACGTTGCGCGGCTATCTCATCGCCACCAACGAGGGCAAAGGCGCCAAGATCACCTATATCTGGGACGTCAACGACGCGAGCGGCCAGCGCGTGGCGCGGGTCTCTGGCGAAGAGGTCGTCACTGGACGGGCGGGCGGCGATCCTTGGGCGAATGTAGACGGGGCGGCGATCCGCAGCATTGCGGGCAAGACCGCGTCGCAACTCGCCG
>JBAUOI010000458.1:0-4337 GCA_049579665.1 Methyloceanibacter sp. | reverse complement strand
TGTAGATGGCGTGCCGATTGGGAAAATTGAACTTGAGCACGCCGAGCACGTTGTCGGGTCCGGGCTCCTGGGTAAACGTATACTGCCGGATATTGGCGCGACTCCAATCCACCGTCGAGGCGTTCACCGGCTTGCCCTGGTAGCTGACCGACAGCTTGTTGCTGGTCAGGATGGAAATGTCGCGCGTGCCGTCGGTGCTGCCCTGGCGCAAGCGGGGAGCAAGGTCTTCGAATTTGATAGTGTCAGGCACCGTCCAATCCGGATTGAACTCGATGGAGCGCATATTCGCCGAGAAAAGCGGTGTCGCATATTTCGGCTGCCCAACAATGACCTTCTCCACATAGATGGACTTGCCGTTCTTCATCACTCGCGTGACGAAGGAGGGCACATTGTTCCAGACATAGTAGTTGCCGAGCTCGGCGGGCATCCACCGCCACCGCTCCATGTTGACGACCAGCCGCTGGATGGAGGGCTCGCCCATCGGCTTGCGTCCGCGCGCCTTGGCGTTGGCGACATACTTGATCAGCAGCTTGCGCAAGCTCTCGAACTGAGCGTGCTTCGGATGCAGCGAAGTGAGATAAGCGGCCGGCGCAGCCGCGGCGGCGACCTCGGTCAAGACGTTCCTGGGATTGCTCAGCTCGGGCTTCTGATCGAACAGGTTGCTGATCTTCCCGGGCGAAACGCGTCCGCCCCTGGCGTAGCGGGCATATTTCAAAACCGCGAGCGCGAGCTTGATCTCGTCAACGGCTTGCGCCTCGGTGGTCGACGGCAGGTCGGACGCCGACGGCAGGTCGAAGGCATCGGCCGGGAGACCCCAATTACCGGCGTTCTGGATCTCGGCGATCAGCGCCTGCGCCCGCGCGGCAAAGCCCATTGGCGTGATCCAAAGCGCAGCACCGCTCCGCTCGGCGTAGAAGGCTTCGAGCGCAGCGAGATCGTCGGATGCCGCGCCCTTGCGCAGCGCGGGATCCTTCAGCTTCAACCCGATCTCGGCCACGATCGGATCGGGGGCCGACTTAGGCCTTTGAGCCGCCGCGGGCGCGGGCGCGCTGTCAGAGGGCGCCACAGGCGGCGTCGAAGCAGATTCAGGCGATCTAGGCTCGCTCGCTGGAGGCGCCGGCGCGGCGGTCTCGGCAGGCTTGGGTTCCTCTTGCCTGGGCACGGTCGCGGCGTCGGCGGGCTCAGCCTTGCTCGGAGCGGGCGTCGCCGTCTCGCTGCTATCGGCCGGGTCGGGAACCTCTTCGCTCGCGGGCGCCAGGGCAGGACTTGCCGGCGAATCGTCCTCGGCCGGAGAGGCCGGAGGACGAATGGAGATCTCATCGCCGGCGGGCGAAATGGCAGGGCCTTGAGCCTCTTGACCGGCCTCGCTTGGCGAAGCCGCCGGTTCGGCGGCGCTCGGCGATGTGCTGGCTTCGCCTGGGGGAACCTCGGCACGCGCGTGCAAAGCCAGGCCAATGCAAGCCAGCACGGCAGCCGCCAGGAAAACCCGGGGCGCCGCGCCAAAGGCCGCGACCAAGCCGCTTTCGCCCATGTCGAAAATCCCTCGTAGCCTCCTAAAGTTAGTCCGACAGGGCGGCTCCGGCCACCCTCAATTCGGCCCCGTGCATCATTCTGTTGTGGAGCGTTGCCGAGAAGCCTCCTTGTGCATGTTTGCGTGGCAGGTTGCCCGGATAGACTTCCCCCTAGGCTTGGTTATGATCGCGGCCGCGCGGGCGCGCAAAAAGGGTCGATTCCAGCATGTTCCCGGTCGGCGACGACAATACGCAGCGGCGCACGACCCCGGTCGTCACCTTCGTGCTGATCGGCCTCAATATCTTGGTTTTCTTTGTCGAGCTCTCCGGCGGCGACCAATTCATCACCGAATGGGCTTTCATCCCGGAGCGATTCTCCGAGCATCCCGCCGCCAACATCCCGACAGTGTTCTCGGCGATGTTCATGCATGGCGGCTGGCTGCATCTGTTCGGCAACATGCTGTTTCTCTGGATCTTCGGCGACAATGTCGAGGACCGCTTGGGTCATCTCAAATTTCTGATTTTCTATCTCTTGGCCGGCATCGCCGCGACGCTGTCGCAATATGCCATCGCGCCGGAATCGGGCGTGCCCAATGTCGGCGCGTCCGGCGCCATCGCCGGCGTGCTCGGCGCCTATATCCTCATGTTCCCGCAAGCGCGGGTGAACGTGCTGCTCGGGCGGCAGATCGTCGCCATGCCGGCCTTCGCCGTGCTCGGCATGTGGATCGTGCTGCAACTCGTGAGCGGCGTCGGCACCATCGCCTATACCGACGAGAGCGCGGGCGGGATCGCTTACATGGCGCATATCGGCGGCTTCGGCGCTGGCTTGTTGATGGCGTTCCTGCTGCGCGATTCGGACAATTCCGGCACCACGGCTTGACCGATCGCGTTCGTTACATGCCGAGAAAATCGCGCTTGCCGATCTCGACGCCGAAACTCCTGATGATGTCGTAGGCGGTCGTGGCGTGGAAATAGAAGTTCGGCAGCACGAAATGCACGAGATAGGCCTCGCCCTTGAAGTGGACGTTTTGCCCGCCGAGCGTAAAATTGACGTCGCGGGTCTCCGAGCCGTCGAGATCCTTCGCGGTAAAGCCTTCGACGAATTTCAGCGTCTTGGCGATACGCGCCTTGAGCTCGGCGAAGGTCTTTTCCTCATCGGGATATTTGGGCACCTCCTTGCCGGCCAGCCGCGCCGGGGCGCTCTTGGCGAAGTCGGAGGTGAGCTGAATTTGCCGCGTCAGCGGAAACATGTCGGGCGCGATCCGCCACGTCAGCAGCACTTCGGGGTCGATCTTGCGCTCGGTGACGTAGCGTTCCGCCTTGTCGAGGATGACGGTGAGGTTGTTCAGCGTCTTGACGAAGCCCGGAATCGAGGCCTGATACATTCCAAACGACATGATGGGAGCACCTTCACTGGACGGTAAGAGAAGGGCGCGACTGTAGCAGCGGGCCGTCCCCGAACCTCATCACGTTCCGGCGACCTAGCGACGCGGGATCGGCCCGCGCATGCATTGGAGCGCGCGCATGCAACCAGCCCTGAAAGCCTCTTCCGCCGGCGTGAGCCGCCGCCATCTGGTCACGGGCGCGCTCGGCGCGGTGGCGCTGCCGGTCATCACGCCCGCATTCGGTCGAAGGATCGAAGCGCCCGCAACCGAGGTCGACGAGCGCTTCATGCGCATCGCGCTGGAAGAGGCGGCGCTTGGCGATTATCCGTTCGGCACGGTGATCGTCGGCAACGGCGAAGTGCTCGCGCGCGGCCGCAATCTCGGCAAGCAGCTGCAAGATCCGACGGCGCATGGCGAGATGGTCGCCATCCGCAACTTTCTCGCCGCGCACGGTCCTGAAAAGCTCAAGGGCACCACGCTCTACACCTCCGGCGAGTCCTGCCCGATGTGCATGGGGGCGATCGTGTGGTGCGGAATCGGCCGGGTCGTGTATGGGGCCTCGATCGCTGAACTTGCTACCAAGATCGGCCAGATCATGGTGACCGACGCGGAGATCGCCGACAAGACGCCGTTCGCCGACCTCGCGCTCACCGGTGGCGTGCTCGCCGAAGACTCGCTGAAGCTCTTCAAGTAGCGCTTGGAGGATGTCGCCAATGGATGAAAAGACGATCGACCGCGCCGCCATGGGGCGCTTGGCGAAAGCTTTGGTGTTCGTCTGCGGTAAGGATCACCCGACGACGATTGCCTTGCAGGCTGCCGCCGACAGCGGCTCCGAGCGGGACATCAAAAACGCTCGCGCGCTGTTTCTGAGATTGAAGCAAGGAGAACGCCGGGCGGCACTGGCCATGCTCGGCGATTGATCGGCGGAGAAATGGTGCCGCTGGAGAGATTTGAACTCCCGACCTTGGCTTTACGAAAGCCCTGCTCTACCCCTGAGCTACAGCGGCGGCTCACAGCCCGCGCCCCGTGACTTAAGGCCAATGCCGGAGCGATGCAAGATTGGCATCGAAGGCCACGCGGGATCGGCGTTTTAGCGGATTTGCGCCGCGCGCAAGCGCTCCAGCGAGGTCGGGCTTTCGTCGGTCTCGGTCTGCGCCACGCCGGGATCGTCCGGCGGCCGCTCCGGCACGAAGATCGCGGGCTTCAGCCTCTGCTCGGCCGTGGAACGCGGCGCCTCCGGCGCGGCGGTCTTTGCCGGCGGCACTTGCATCGCCGCGGGACGCTCGCGCTCAGCCTTGGGGCTCACATCGACGATCTCGCCGTATACCGGTTTCTCCACGCGCGGCGCAAACGGCGCCAGCACTTGCGCGGATGCGGTGACCGGCTCCGGCCGCTCTTCGATGACGAGGGTGTCGTCGCCGCGCCCGATCGCATCCATCGG
>JBAUOI010000457.1:0-2177 GCA_049579665.1 Methyloceanibacter sp. | reverse complement strand
ATCAGCTGTTCCGCGCCAGGATGGGGACGCCGGAGGTGGGTATAGAGCGTCTTCTCCTGGCAGGCTGAGGTCTGCTTGTGGCACTTAGCGGACATTGATGCCGACGCTGATCATGTCCGCTCTTGAGGAGTAAAGCGGACGTCCGTGACGCAGGATGACCGTCAGTTCGGTGCAAGCGGGTTCAGACAATATTCCAGCCTAGCCGTCCGCAAGCTCTTCAACCCGCCGAGCGAGTTGATTCAACTCCCACTCTATGGCTAGTGCGGCTGCCTTGTCCCAAGTCGGCTTTTGGCTACGTAGGCTAGGCAGCGGCGCCCTTTTGTCCATCGTTGCGATCGACCGATAAAGCCGCAAGGTTTCTGCGATGGCAGGAAACCTGCCAGCCTCCAGTACAGCTTCAAGACTGCCGTATCTCTGCAGCAGAGTGGCAGCGCCGGTTGCGCCAACGCCTGGTGCGCCGCGGCAAGCTCGCTCAAAAAGTCCGCTAAGTGCCAATAGCGGACTAGAGCGCACCTGCGCTGATGCACCGATGGACGTTTCAAACCCTACAGAGCCGCACGAGCGCGTCGCAATTCCTCACTTGGACCCGTGCATAGCCCCGGCTCGATTGTCGGACCGGAGCGAGTCCTCTCTAAAGATTCTCTGGCGCAGGAAGCCAGTTCATTTGAATGATCGCGCGCCCAGATTGCCGCCTGCGTACGGTTCTGCAATCGAAGTTTCCGCAAAATGGCCTTCATATGCACCTTCACGGTTGACTCTGTCATCACCACTTTGAGCGCGATAACTTTGTTCGACGCGCCCTCCATGAGCATTCGCAGGATCAGCGTCTCCCGGCGAGTTAGGCCTCGGGCGACGTCGCCAGCTTGACTTTCGCTCGAGGGCTCCGGCGCGACGCTCAGGAAGGGAGCTGAGGATGCTGGATCAGAATGCCGAGACAGGTGCGACTCGCCGCTATTTGCCTGTAGGGCACGGTTGTCTTTCAACTCACCGCTTGCTTGAAGCTGTCCAACCGCGGTCTGCCCCCCGGAAAACTGAGGATGCACAACCAGCTCGCCGAGCGCCATCAATTCCAAAGACTTGATAAGCCGCTCGCCGGGAATGTCCTGGCAAAGAAACCCGCAAGCTCCTGCTTTCAGCGCGGCCAGTATGTCATCCGGCGTCGGATAGGCGGCAAGGATGACAGCTTTCACCCCAGGGGTTGTCGTTACTACTCGTCGCACGAGGTCGATTGTGGTCGAGCTACATCTTTCGACGCCGACTAACCAGACACAGCTGTCTAATGACCGAAGGTAATTTTCAACCTCTTCGCTCAACTCAGATACGATGCGCACTGGCCGAAAGCGGGATTTCTTAAATGTCTGACGAAGCCCATCATGCAAGAGAGTGCACGGATGGGTCACTACAACGGGGGTACTCATACTCGCCTACTCCTCCGAACTGGGTGTCCCCGAAGTTGGGGGGGAGTCTGTGCCTGCAATCCGTGCCTGCAACGTGCGTGCCGTGGGGGGCAACTCTTGGGGTTCATCGTCAGGCTTGGTAAACCCCTCGCCGGTCTACAAGTCCATCAATGTCCGAAATGGGTCATAAGCGGACTCTCTTCACAGCGTCACTCTATGTCCGCTTTGCCCCTGAAAGCGGACATTCAGACTACCGGACAGCATGTGCCATTAGTCTCAAATAGCCACTAGGATCGGGCGTCCATCGGCACGTAGGTGCGCTCGGTGAGGCCAGTGTAAAGCTGGCGTGGCCTGCCGATGCGCTGCGAGGGATCGTCGATCATCTCCTTCCAATGCGCAATCCAGCCCGCCGTGCGGGCGATGGCGTACAGCACGGTGAACATCTCAGTCGGAAAACCAAGCGCCCTTAACGTGATCGCCGAATAGAAGTCGAGATTAGGACAAAGCCTCTTCTCGACGAAGTAATCATCGGAAAGCGCGATGCGTTCGAGCTCAAGCGCTACCTTAAAGAGCGGATCGTCGCGATGGTGACGACCCACAGTTTCGAGCACCTCGTGCAAGGCCTTCCGCATGATCTTCGCTCTTGGATCATAGGTCTTGTACACGCGATAGCCAAAACCCATGAGGCGGAACGGATCGCTCTCGTCCTTGGCGCGCTTGATGTATTCCGGGATGCGGGCGACCGTGCCGATCTCCTTCAACATCATAAGCACCGCCTCG
>JBAUOI010000456.1:0-11887 GCA_049579665.1 Methyloceanibacter sp. | reverse complement strand
GAGCGGGCGGGGGTCCCTCAGAGGGCAAGATGGCGGCAAGCGGCGCAAGCCTCCGCTCTATGGTCTCGACCTCATGCTTGAACGTTGGATCGCGCGCTTCACGCTCGCGAGCCTGGGCGCGCTCGTCCGCTTCGAGCATGCCAAGCGCAAGTCCCGCGGCGGTTTCGTCAATCCCGCTTCCGCCCATCGTCATCCACCCATGCAGCCCTGCAGTTGGGCCAGTCCCCGCGTCACCCAGCTCTTCACCGTTCCGAGCGGAACGCGCAATTTCACCGAAAGCTCCTGGTGGGTTAGCCCATAGAAATAGGCCATCAGAATCGCCCGCGAATATTTCTCATCGAGCTGCTCAAGGCATCGCTTGAGGCTGACGCTCTCAACAGATCCCCCGCCGAGGGCCGAGGTCGCGTTAGCGACCAATCCCTCGTCGGCCTCTTCGAGCGATACCATGTTGCGCCGCACCGTCGCGAGCCGATCGAGAACGCAGCGGCGCGCAATAGTGGTCATCCAGGCGAAAGCGGCGCCTTTGCTCCGGTCGTACAGATAAGCCTTCTGCCAGATGCGAAAGAATACTTCCTGAAGGGCGTCGCCCGCCGCGTCGCGGTCGCGCAACATGCGCAGGCAAATGGAGAAGAGCACGGGGGAGGCGGCGTCATAAAGCTGGCGGAACGCAGCCCGGTCGCCACCGGCGACAGCAACGAGAAGGTCCTCATTGGGGGCAGCACAAGGAGCCTGCGCCATACGCCGGGTGCTCATGGGGCCGGCATCATAACCCTTCAGTCGCAAAAGTTGTATGATGGGATTCTCCCAAACCGGACCGGAGAGTTTGGCTTCGTTCGCTGGGAGAAGCGGCATGATATCCAGGGAACGGAGCGAAAAGGCAGCTTGGATGCACACGCCGCAACAAATGCCGCTGGCGTGATCCCTTGGCCATAGGGGCAGCAAGCCGGCCCGTTAGGCGCTCAGCCGCCGCGCGCGCTCGAGCTCGACCACCGCATCGGGGATAGTCACGCGGAAGGTTGCGCCGCCCTCGTTCTTGGTGAGGGCGATCTGGCCGCCATGGGCCTGCACGAGCTCGGCGGCGATCGCCAGCCCCAGCCCCGATCCCCCTTTTCGCGCCACGCTCTGGAAGGCCTCGAACAGTCGCGCGCGCGCCTTGTCCGGCACGCCCGGCCCGGTATCGGCGACCTCGATGACCGTCACCGATCCTTCGCGCCGCGCCAGCACCATGACCTCGCCCATGCCCTCGCGCTCGCCCTCGGCTTCGAGCGCCTGAACGGCATTGCGGCAGAGATTGCTCAACACGCGATAGAGCTGGTCGCGATCGGCATCGACCTCGAGATTGGTGTCGATCTCGACCGTCCAGTCGATGAGCCTCGGACGCGGCAGACCAAGGCTGTCGCCGATCTCGGCGACGAGCGGGGCGAGCGGGAAGCGCTTCCGCCGCGGTGGGGCTTCTTGCGCCTGACCGTAATCGAGGGTGCGTGCGCAAAGCCTGATGGCGCGATCGAGCGAGGCGATCAGCTTAGGCACCAGGCGCTGCACGTTGGGATCCTTCACCGTGATGAGGCGGTCGGAGAGGAGCTGCGCGCTCGACAGCATGTTGCGCAGATCGTGGCTGATCTTGCTCACGGCGAGACCGAGCGCGGCGAGCCTCGACTTCTGCGACAGCGTCTCGGCGAGCTCATGCTGCATGGCGGAGAGCTCGCGCTCGGCGGTGCCGATCTCGTCGCGGCGTGCCGACGGCTCGATGATGCGGGTGGGGTCCTCGGGCCGCTGCGAGAAGCGCACGATGTTCCAGGTGAGCTTGGTCATGGGCTTCACCAGCAGCGCGTCGAGCGAGAGATAGACGAGGGCCGCGGTGATGATCGAGATGAGGATCGACAGCCCGAGAATGTCGAGGCCGTAGCGGATCATCGCCGCCTTGAGCGGTGCCTCTCCCATCACCACCTCGATGAACTCGCCCTGCTTATAGCCGGGGTCGCCCACCACGCGGATGACGCGTTCGTCCGGCGCGACATAGACCATCAGGGCGTCGGCGATCAGCGTGAGCCAAGACGCCTCGCGCAGGTCATAGGACGCATCGATGTCGGCCGGCATGTCCATCTCGATGATCAAGACGCGGGATTCGGCGCGCTTGACGGCGATCGCCTTCACCTTGGCCCGCTCGAGCAGCTCGTCGCGCAGCGTCGAGGGCAATTGGCCGCCCGGCGCGGCCTCTGCGGCAAGTGCCGCGATCTGCGCGGCAGCGAGCCGCTCGGTCAGCCATTGACGGCGAAAATTGGAGACCGAGGGCACGAAGACGAGCACCTCGGCGAGCATGATGAATAGGATGGTGAGCAGCAGCAGCTTGGCCGACAGTCCCGGCAGATAGCGGGACGGCCGTCCGTTCTCCGAAGCCACGCCCGAAGCTTCGTCCTTCACGAGCACCACTCTTTAAGACTCAAGGTATCGCGCGGCTTGGGCCGCGCCTTCGCGCTAGCCTAAACGACGCAGGAAACCAATGATGCTACGGAGCCAGCCCTTCGTCAAAGTGGGCAAATAATACGTATACGCCACCCGCTTGGAGAGCTCGGACAGGGTCGGATAGGGCAGCACGAGCGAGGTGAGGTCGCCGATCTTGATGTCCCGGGCCATGGCGACCACCCAAAGCTGAAGCAGCTCGCCGGCCTCGGCGCCGACGATGGTGCAGCCTAGAATCGTGCCATCGGGCCGGGTGATAACCTTGATGAATCCTTCCGTCTCCCGCTCGCATTGGGCGCGATCGTTGTCGGCATAAGGCCAGCGATAGATGCGGATGCGGCGATGGCGCTTACGCGCCTCGGTCTCGGTGAGACCGATCTGGGCGAGTTCGGGGTCGGTATAGACGGCGCGCGGGATGATCCCGGCGCTGGCGTCAGGCTTCAACCGGAACAGCGCGTTCCTGATGACGATGCCGGCATGGAAATTGGCCAAGTGGGTGAAGCCGGGACCGCCGATCACGTCGCCGATGGCATAGATGCGGCGGTTCGTGGTCTTGAGCTGCTCGTTCACCTTGATGCCCGCGTCCGTGTAGGCGACGCCGGCGCGCTCGAGGCTGAGCAACTTGACGTTCGGCTTGCGGCCGGTGGCGACGAGGAGATGCGTGCCTTTCAGGACGGTGGGCTCGCCGTTCTCGGTGAAATGCACGGCGATGCCCTGCACAGAGCGCTCGACGTTCTCTACGCGGGTATTGGGATGCAGCATGACTTGCGTGTCGGTGAGGCGCTTGATCAGGACGGCGGCAGCCTCGGGGTCCTCGTGGGGGAGAAAGCTGCCGACATCGAACACGCTGACATGGGAGCCGAGCATGCGGTGGGCCTGAGCCAGCTCAAGACCCACCGGTCCGCCGCCGATCACGATGAGATGCTGGATCCGCTCGCTCACGTCGAAGATCGTCTCGTTGGTGAAATAGGGCACCTCGTCGAGCCCGGGGATCGGGGGGATCTGCGGCGTCGACCCGGTGGCGATGACGAATCTTCGCGCGCGTACCAGCACACGCCCCGCCTCGACCGTGAACTTGTCGAGGAAGTTCGCCTGGGCCTGGATCACGCGCACGCCCAACCCGGTCATGCGCTCGATGGAGTCGTTCGGCGCGATCGCCGCAATCACGCCGTGCACATGGTCATGCACGCCGCGATGGTCGATCTGCGCCTCGATGACGTCGATGCCGAAATTGGAGGCGGTGCGCACGGCGTCGGCGCGCTTGCCGGCGGCGAGCAGCGCTTTGGAGGGAACGCAGCCGAAATTGAGACAGTCCCCGCCCATGCGCCCCTTGTCGATGAGCACCACGGGTACGCCGAGCTGGGCCGCCGCCGCCGCGACGGACAGACCCCCTGAGCCCGCGCCGATGACGCAGAGGTCGGGCTTCAGTACCTCTTCCATAGTCGCCTAGTCCCCCATCGCCTTACGCTTCAGACGCGCGAGCGTCTGAACCACTTGACCGCCACCGGAACCAGCGCCACGAGCCCCAGCGCCACGAGCCCAGCAATCAGCTCCGGCGTCAAAAGCGCCCCCGGATCGAGCGCGTATGAGCAAGACTCTTGGCCTCCCGGTCCCGTCTTGGCAAGGCAGGATTGGTGCGCCGCGGCTTGCGCCTCGATAACACTATCGAGGCCGTTGCCGGCCAGCGAATAGGCAAACGTTCCGGGAACAATGCCAAGCAAGGTGGTGGCGACATAGGTCCCGAAACCTACACCAAGCAGTCCAGGCGCCAAATTCACGAGCCAAAACGGAAAGATCGGCACGAGCCGCAAGAATAGCAGATAGCTAAAGGCGTCTTGCTGAAATCCCTCGCGAAAGCGGGAAAGAAAGGGTCCCGCTTTGGCCGCCAGCACGTCGCCGAAAGCGCTCCTGGCGATGAGGAAGACGATAGTGGCGCCGATGGTGGCGCCGATGATCGAGGCTACGCCGCCAATGAACCAGCCAAAGAGAAAGCCGCCGGCAAGGGTGAGAACCGCCCCTCCCGGCAACGACAGCGCGACGACGCCGGCATAAAGCCCGACGAAGCCTAGCAGGCTCAGCAGCATGTTGGCGTCGATATAGCCGCGCAGCGCCGCCCGGTTCTCCGCCAACGCCTCAAGCGTGAGGTAACGCTGCCAGCCCATGGCGAGCACAAACCCCGTCGCGGCGACGAGGACCAGCAGCGGCCAGAGCCGCTTCAGCCATAAGACGGCGTTGCGCGTCGTGTCCGAAGCCGTGCTCATGCTGAAAGCCGCTCCTTGTCCCGCAACCGAGGCCATTAAATTGGCTATCGTGCGGGGCCCGGGAAATAAGCCTTCGCGCCATTGTGATGCACCGTCACAAGGCGCGAGGCAGTACGAATTCAATGTCGCACATTGGCGATGGTGCATGCTTTAAGGACTGGCAGACTTGGAGAGCGTCTGAACCGGAGGGTCGCCTATGATTAACCGGTTTTTGCTGCAGGGCACAACTCTTGGCCCGGAGGGGAAGTAAATCGAGGTTCCGCAGCCCCCCTGGAAGGCTGCTCGCGGATTGACTTAGGCCGCTCCGGCACCCTATAAGCCCCGAATTGCCGCGTTGGAAACGCCTCCCATTAAGGCCTTTGCCGCGGCACGATCGAGCCAGGAGACGCTCCCTTGAAACGCACCTACCAACCATCGCGGCTCGTCCGCAAGAAGCGCCACGGCTTTCGCGCGCGGATGGCGACGACAGGCGGGCGGAAGGTGCTCGCACGGCGCAGAGCCAAGGGACGCAAGCGTCTGTCGGCGTAAGCCGGCAGGCTCGACCGGTGACGGCGATCGGACGTCTCAAAACACGCGCGGAGTTTCTGCATGTAAGGGGCGGCGCCCGGCACGTCACGCCTTCGCTCGTGCTCCAGGCGCGCAAGCGCGACGGCGAGATCGAGGAGTCCCATCTCGCCCGGTTCGGCTTCACCGCGACTAAGGCCCTTGGCGGAGCGGTGCTTCGCAACCGCGCGCGGCGGCGCTTAAAGGAGGCGGTGCGGCTCGCGGCGCCTGAGCGCGCGGTGGAGGGCTATGATTATGTTTTGATTGCCCGGGAGGGCACGGTACAACGGCGCTTCACCGAGCTGATCAGGGATCTTGAACGGGCGCTTGCCAAGGTGCACGAGCCCTCCTCAGCAAAGAAGCGCTAGACGCCGCTAGACCTCACCTGCCTCACTTCCCAAGTAAGCCAAGCGCGGGCCCCGAGCTGCAAGCGACCTGAACTGAAAAGCGACAGAACCGAAGGCGACATGGACGAGAACAACCGCAATTTCATCCTGGCCATCGTTCTGTCGATCGGCGTGTTGTTCGCCTGGCAGTATTTCTTCGTGCCGAAGCACCAGCCGCCGGTGAAGCCGGAAGGCGAGCAGACGCAGCAAGTCGAGCCGGGACCGCCGCAGCCGCAAACCGGCGGAGAGCCATCCTCTGGCGGGGCGCCGCAACCCGGCGCCGCCACGGCGGCGAAGATGACCCGCGATGAGGCTTTGGCACAAAGCCCGCGCGTCGCCATCGACACGCCGAGCGTCAAAGGCTCGATCGCGCTGAAGGGCGGCCGCATCGACGATCTGACGCTGAAGGACTATCGCGAGACGGTCGAGCCCACGAGCCCGATGGTTGTGCTGCTGTCGCCCGCGGGCGGGCCCGGCGCCTATTACGCCGAACATGGCTTTGTCGGCGGCGAGGCGGGGGCCGATCTTGCCCTTCCCACCGCCGACACGCTGTGGACGGCGGAGACGCAAACGCCGCTCACGCAAAGCTCGCCGGTGACGCTCAGCTACGACAACGGCAAGGGGCTGAAATTCACCCGCACCATCTCGGTCGACGACAAATACATGTTCACGGTCGACGACAAGATCGCCAATACCGGCTCTGAGTCGGTAACGCTTTATCCGTATGCGCTCGTGTCGCGTCACGAGATGCCGCATGTGCAAGGGTTCTACATCCTGCATGAAGGCCTGATCGGCGTCGTCGACGATGGCGGGCTCGAGGAAATCGCCTATCAAAAAGCCCTCGACAATCCGCCGGTCATCTTCAAGAGCCAGCATGGCTGGCTCGGCATCACCGACAAATATTGGGCGACCGTGGTCATCCCCGAGCAGGGCAAAGCGTTCGACGCCAAATTCTCCGGCACGCTCACCGATGGGCGGCAACGCTTCCAGACCGACTATCTGATGGGGCCACTGGCGATCCCCGCCGGCGGAACCGGCGAAGCCAAGGGCCAGGTGTTTGCCGGCGCCAAGGAGGTCAATACCGTCGACGCCTATGCCGAGAAATACGCCATCCCGAAATTCGACCTCTTGATCGACTGGGGCTGGTTCTATTTCCTGACCAAGCCGCTCTTCTTCGCGCTCGACTTCTTCTACAAGCTGGTCGGCAATTTCGGCGTGGCCATCCTCATCGTCACACTGTGCATCAAGCTCGTGCTGTTCCCGCTCGCCAACAAATCCTACGTGTCGATGAGCAAGATGAAGCTGCTCGCGCCGGAGATGCAGCGCATCAAGGAGCGCTACGGCGACGACCGCATGCGCCAGCAGCAGGCGATGATGGAGCTGTACAAGAAGGAGAAGGTGAACCCGGCTTCAGGCTGTTTGCCGATCCTGGTGCAGATCCCGATCTTCTTCGCGCTCTACAAGGTGCTGTTCGTCACCATCGAGATGCGGCACGCGCCGTTCTTCGGCTGGATCAAGGACCTGTCGGCGCCTGACCCGACCAGCGTGTTCAATCTGTTCGGGCTGATCCCCTGGGACCCGCCGCATGTCCTGATGATCGGCATCTGGCCGCTGATCATGGGCGTGACCATGTGGGTGCAGATGAAGCTGAACCCGGCGCCGCCCGACCCGGTGCAGGCGAAGATCTTCGCCTGGATGCCGGTATTCTTCACCTTCCTGCTCGCCTCCTTCCCGGCCGGCCTCGTGATCGACTGGGCGTGGAACAACACGCTCTCGGTGATCCAGCAATCGGTGATCATGGCGCGCCAGGGGGTGGAGATTCCGCTGTTTGAGAATCTCGGTTTCAAGAACAACAAGAAGAGCGCCAAGGGCGAGACCAAGGGGTAGCTGCGCGGCGGCGCGGGTGAACCATGGGCGCCACCGACTTCACCAAAGCCGACATCTCGCGCGGCAAGGCGCTATTCAAAGAGCCCCGCACCTTCGTCAAAGGCGTCGTCAGCATCGACGATTTGCCCAAGGACGGACGCCCCGAGATCGCCTTCGCCGGCCGGTCCAATGTCGGCAAGTCGAGCCTGATCAACGCGGTCACCGGACGGACCAGCCTCGCACGGGTGTCGGTGACCCCGGGGCGCACGCGCGAGCTGAATTTCTTCACGCTGGGCAAGGACCGCGCGTTCTATCTCGTCGACATGCCGGGCTATGGCTATGCGCGGGCATCGAAGGTCGCGGTGAAAGGCTGGACGCGGCTGATCGGCAACTATCTGCGGGGGCGCCGCGAGCTCAAGCGCGTGTTCCTGCTGATCGACGCGCGGCACGGCATCAAGGCCAATGACACTGAGACGATGAAGCTGCTGGATGAGGCGGCCGTGTCCTATCAGGTGGTCTTGACCAAGGCCGACAAGCCAAAGGCCTCGGAGCTCGCAGCCACCCAGGCCAAGGTCGCAAGCGAACTCGCCAAGCATCCGGCGGCCTATCCGCAAATCCTCACCACCTCGGCCCGCATGGGGGGAGGCATCGATGAGCTGCGCGCCGCAGTGGCCAGGCTTCTGGCCGATTAGCTCGCAAAGCGCGCCCAGAGCGCGGCAATCCAAACCAGAGCGCCAAGGGCCAGCGCGAAGAATACGCCGGCGGAGGCGAGATCCTTGGTGATGCGGATCGCCTCATGCCGGTCGGGCTGGATGTGATTGCAGAGCCGCTCGATCGCCGTGTTGAGGAACTCGATCGACAGCACGAACAGCAGGCTGGCGACGAGCGCCACCCAGGTCCACACGTCCCGCGCGATGAAGAAGGAGGCGGCCAGGAGGACGCAAGCGATGGCGACCTCCTGCTTGATCGCCGATTCGGTGGCGAGCCCTTCCTGCAGGCCGCGCATCGAGTTGAAGAAGGCGGCCCCGATGCGGGCCAGCCCCCCTCGCCCCGGAAGCGCCGCTCGCGTGGGCGGGAGACCGTTGCCGGCGGGCTCCGAATGCCCTTGCTCCGCGCGCTTTCCCCGCTTCGAATTTGCCTCCATGACAGGACGTATAGTCGAGCGGCAGTGCTCTGAATAGATCGGGCTTATGCTTGTATGGCCTGCCCCAGCGCCGCTATAAGCGGCCGGTGAGCAAGACCAGATCATCCCCGGCAAAGCCTAAGGAGCGGGCGGCGCCTAAGCCCGCGTCAAAGCCGGCCGCAGCCCAGGCCACGGCCGATGTCCTCGCCACCGTGCATGCCAAGGCGAAGGTGCTGTCGGAGGCGCTGCCTTACATGCAGCGCTACGACCGGAAGACGGTCGTGGTCAAATATGGCGGCCACGCCATGGGGGACCCGTCGCTCGCCGCCAATTTCGCCCGCGACATCGTACTGATCAAGCAGGCCGGCGTGAATCCCATCGTGGTGCATGGCGGCGGCCCGCAGATCGGCTCGTTGCTGGAGCGGCTCAACATCAAAAGCGAGTTCAAGGGCGGCCTTCGCGTCACCGACCGCGAGACGGTCGAGGTCGTCGAGATGGTGCTGGCCGGCTCGGTCAACAAGGAGATCGTCACCGCCATCAACAGCCAAGGCGGCAAGGCGGTCGGCATCTCCGGCAAGGACGCCAATCTGATGCGGGCCAAGCGGCTCGAGCGGCGCTGGCGCGAGCCCGGGTCGGATATCGAGCAGATCGCCGATCTCGGCTTTGTCGGCGATCCGGCGGCGGTCGATCCGCACATCATCGACGTGATCATCCATTCGGATCTGATCCCGGTTGTGGCGCCGATCGGCGTCGGACCCGACGGCGAGACGCTCAACATCAACGCCGATACATTCGCGGCGGCGCTTGCCTCGGCGTTGAAGGCGAAGCGGCTCCTGCTCTTGACCGACGTCGAAGGTGTGCTCGACAAGAACGGCCAGCTGATCAAGTCGCTGACCACGGCGGAGGCGCAAGCCTTAATCGACGACGGCACGATCTCAGGCGGCATGATCCCCAAGATCGAAAGCTGCATCGACGTGATCGCCGAAGGTGTCGAAGGCGTGGTGATCATCAACGGCAAGGTGCCGCATGCCGTGCTGCTCGAATTGTTCACCGAGCATGGCGCGGGAACCCTGATCGA
Source organism: Methyloceanibacter sp. (assembly GCA_049579665.1). GTDB lineage: Bacteria > Pseudomonadota > Alphaproteobacteria > Rhizobiales > Methyloligellaceae > Methyloceanibacter. Next base: position 2,170 of record JBAUOI010000456.1, on the reverse strand, counting down.
GCGGCGCCGGCCGCGGTCGAGCGGAAGGTGAGGCGGATGAGCGAACCCGCGACGCGCAGCTCAGGCTTCGATCACGTCGAAGCGTGGGTGTTTGATCTCGACAACACCCTCTATCCGGCCGACTGCAATCTGTTCGCGCAAATCGACCGGCGCATGGGCGAGTTCATCCAAAACAGTTTCGGCATTCCGCTCGAGGAGGCGCAGAAACTGCGCGAGAGCTATTACTACGCGCACGGCACGACGCTTGCGGGGTTGGTGCTGCTGCATGGCACATCGCCCGACGCTTTTCTCGACTATGTGCATGACATCGATCTTTCGGCCGTGCTGCCCTCGCCTGAGCTGGCCGCGGCGCTCGATGCTCTCCCCGGACGCAAATTCATCTTCACCAACGGCTCGCGCAAGCATGCGGAAGCGGTGATGGCGCGGCTCGGCGTCTCCGATCATTTCGAGGACATCTGCGACATCCACGCGCTTGAGTACATCCATCCGAAGCCGATGCGCGAAGCCTATGAGCGCTTCTCGCGCGCGCATGGCGTGGTGCCGCGCCGGGCCGCGATGTTCGACGATCTGCCGCACAATCTCGAGACCGCGCATCGGATCGGCATGACCACGGTTCTGGTGCACGGGCTCACCGATCACCCGGAGCATCAGGCGATGGCCGGCTGGACCGAGCTGCCGGCGCATATTCATCACCGCACCGACACGCTGGCGCCTTTCCTCGCCACGATCGGCGCGGCGCTTGCCGAGAGCCGGGAGGCGCCGAGCCTCGCCGAGGTCACCCTTCCGCCGCGTCCCACCAAATTGAGTTTCGCCTGAGCCATGACCCACGACCATCTCAAGACCTTCATCGACAGCGCCTATGAGCATGCCGTCGAGATCACGCCGGAGACCAAGGGCGTGGTGCGCGACGCGGTGGAGGAGGTGCTCGACCTGCTGGACAAGGGCGAGCTCAGGATCGCGGAGAAGCAAAACGGCGGCTGGATCGTGCATCAATGGCTGAAGAAGGCGATCCTGCTCTCCTTTCGCCTGCACGAGCCGCACCGGATCGAGGGCGGGCCTGACGGCTCGTCCTGGTGGGACAAGGTGCCGACCAAATTCGCCAAGTGGAAGGCGAAGGACTTCAAGGAAGCGGGCTTCCGCGCCGTGCCGGGATCGGTGGTGCGCCGCTCGGCCTATATCGCGCCGGGCGTCGTGCTGATGCCGTGCTTCGTCAATCTCGGCGCCCGGGTCGAGTCCGGCACCATGATCGACACCTGGGCCACGGTCGGCTCCTGCGCGCAGATCGGCCGGAACGTGCATGTCTCGGGCGGCGCCGGCATCGGCGGCGTGCTCGAGCCGATCCAGGCGAACCCGGTGATCATCGAGGACAATTGCTTCATCGGCGCCCGAGCCGAAGTCGCCGAAGGCGTGATCGTCGGCGAGGGCTCGGTGCTGTCTATGGGCGTCTATCTCGGCCAGTCCACCAAGATCATCGACCGCGCCACCGGCTTCGTGCATCAGGGGCGCGTGCCGCCTTATTCGGTGGTGGTCTCCGGCGCGATGCCCGGCAAGCCGCTGCCCGGAGGGGCCCCAGGCCCGTCGCTCTATTGCGCCGTCATCGTCAAGACCGTCGACGAGCGCACCCGCGCCAAGACCTCGATCAACGAGCTGCTCAGGGATTGACGCGAGCCGCGCGGGCGAGACGCCGAGGCGCGACCGAGCGGCCCGGATTAGATCCCAGGTACCGGAAGGTGGAAGATTTGCGCTTGGAGTCCTTGGACTCCAGCGATGACGGCAAAGACAAGGCCGACCACCGCAAAGGCAATTCCCGTTCGAACCCAAAGCCTGCGTCCGGTTATGATCGATAAGGACGCAAGCACGATCGCGAACTGTAAGAAGGCAGCAGAAAACTCAAACTGGTCGAAGATCACCAACGCGTTACGACGTGCCTGCTCCGTCTCCTCCGCGCGTTGCTTCAAATCCTTTCGCCCGTCTCCCCGCTCGTTATCGTACCGGTCGATGTCGGACTCCAAGTCCTTGATGTGCTCCAGCAACGCTGGCGGGGGCGTCCCTTCGGTCAACCGCTGAAGCAACTCCTTTTCCGACAGCAGAATTGTCTTTCGAATAACTGCGGCGGTTGACCAAGTCAAACCGCCAAGAAGATCCCGGTGATTCCGGTGTTACTCTTTAC
>JBAUOI010000455.1:0-6055 GCA_049579665.1 Methyloceanibacter sp. | reverse complement strand
GCGGTGCTTGCTGCCGGCGCCATCGAGCGGCCCATCGTGTTCGGCAACAACGACCGGCCTGGCATCATGCTTGCCGGCGCGGTGCGGAGTTATGTGAACCGTTACGGTGTCGCGCCCGGACGGCGCGCGGTGATCTTCGCCGACAACGACGATGCGTTCCGCACGGCCGAGGATCTGGCGCAAGCCGGCGTTTCGGTCGCGGCGCTGATCGACGCAAGAAAGAGCGCATCCCGACGCGCGCAAGCCGCCGCCGAGACGTCGCAAGCTCGCTATCTGTCTGGCGCGGCGATCCAGCGTGTGCGGGGCGGCCACGGCGTGAAAGGCGTCGAGGTGAGCGATGCGAGCGGCAAGACCCAGCGCTTCAACTGCGACCTCGTTGCCGTGTCCGGCGGCTGGAACCCGACGGTCAACCTCACCACCCATCTCAACGGCAAGCCGCAATGGAGCGACGCCCTCTCGGCGCTGGTCCCCGGGGCTCCGCCGCCGGGAATGCGCGTCGCCGGCGCGGCATCAGGCTCGTTCGGGCTTGGGGCATGCCTTGCCGGAGGTGAGGAGGCCGGCGCCGCGGCAGCAGCGGAATGTGGATTCAACTCTCCGGCGCGCGTCGCTCCCGCCGTTGCCGACGAAGCCGGCGCGGCGGCAAGCCCGCTCTGGCAAGTCGCCGGCAGCCGTGGCAAGGCTTTCGTCGATTTCCAGAACGACGTGACGGTCTCCGACGTGAAGCTTGCCGCGCGCGAAGGCTTCCGCATCCCAGAGCATCTCAAGCGCTACACCACGCTCGGCATGGCGACCGACCAGGGCAAGACGTCCAACGCCAATGGCGCGGCGGTGTTGGCTAATGTCACCGGGCGCTATATCGGCGCGGTCGGCACCACGACCTTCCGCCCGCCCTATACCCCGATCGCCATCAGCGCTTTTGCCGGGCATCATCGTGGGCAGGATTTTCGCCCCGCGCGGCTCGCGCCGTCGCATGGCTGGGCGCAACAGCTGGGCGCGGTGTTTGTCGAGACAGGACCCTGGCTCCGCGCGCTCTATTACCCAAAGCGCGGCGAGGCGCCGCAAGATTCGGTGAACCGCGAGGTGGCCAATGTCCGCAAGTCTGTCGGCGTGTGCGACGTGTCCACCCTCGGCAAGATCGACGTGCAGGGGAGGGATGCGGGTATTTTCCTCGACCGCGTTTATGCCAACACCTTCTCGACGCTGCCTGTCGGCAAGGCGCGCTACGGGCTGATGCTGCGCGAGGACGGTTTCGTGCTCGATGACGGCACCACGGCGCGGCTCGCCGAGGACCATTATTTCGTGACCACCACCACCGCCAATGCGGTCAAGGTGATGCAGCATCTCGAATTCGCCCAGCAAGGTCTCTGGCCCGAGCTCGACGTCGAGCTGGTCTCGGTCACCGAGCAATGGGCGCAATATGCGGTGGCGGGGCCGCGCGCCCGCGATGTGCTGCAAGCGGTGGTCGATCCGACCTACGATCTTTCCAACGCCGCGTTCCCCTATCTTGCCTGTGGCGATGTCACGGTGTGCGGCGGCACGCGGGGGCGGCTTTATCGGCTGTCCTTCTCTGGCGAGCTGGCCTACGAGGTCGCCGTGCCGGCGCGTTACGGCGATAGCCTGGTGCGCGCCATCATGCAGGCGGGGGCCGCTTACGGCATCGCGCCTTACGGCACCGAGGCGCTCGGCGTGTTGCGCATCGAGAAGGGGCACCCCGCCGGCGGCGAGCTGAACGGGCAGACCAGTGCGCACGATCTCGGCTTCGGCAAGATGCTGTCGGCCAAGAAGGATTTCATCGGCCGCTTCATGGCGGGGCGGACGACGCTGACCGACCCTACACGCCCATCGCTGGTGGGCTTGCGGCCCATCGACCGGACTGAGCGGATCCGCGCCGGCGCGCATCTGATCCCGAAAGACGCCGAGGCGACTGCCGGCAACGATCAAGGCTACGTCACCTCGATTGCCTTCTCGCCCTCGCTCAACCATTGGCTCGGGCTTGGCCTGCTCGCGCGCGGGCCCGAGCGGCATGGCGAGATCGTGCGCGCCTACGATCCGGTGCGCGGCGGCGATGTGCTGGTCGAGGTACGGTCGCCCTGCTTCGTCGATCCGGAAGGGGCACGCCTCCGTGTCTGACCGGCATCTCCGTCCCCTATCGGCGCTCGCCGGCGTCGCCACCCCCGGCCGCTTCGGCAAGGCGAGCGGCGAGCCGGGCGTGGTGATCCAGGAGCGCGTGGGCCTTGGCTTGGTGACGGTTGCGGCCCGCAAGGGACAGGCGACGGCGCTGAGGCAAGCCGTCATCGCCGCCTATGGGGTCGAGCTTCCCGACAGCTCCCGCGTCGTGCATGGACCCAAGGTGAGTTTTGTCGGCTATGGGCCGGGCCAGTGGCTCGCCGTATCGGAACAGTTCGCCAATGAGGCGCTCGCTCGCGATCTGGCGCAGCGGCTCACGGGGCTCGCGTCGATCTCCGACCAGAGCGGCGGCCGCACGGTCATTCGCATCAGTGGTCCGCGCGCCCGCGACGTTCTCGCCAAGGGTTTGCCCATCGACCTCGACCCGCGCGCCTTCCCGTTGGGCAGCGCGGCCACCAGCACGATCTCGCTGATGGGCGTGCAGCTCTGGCAAACCGGCGATACGCGGAGCTACGACATCGCCATCTTCCGCAGCGTGTCGCAAAGCTTCTGGCGCTGGCTCACTGCGTCCGCGGCCGAGTACGGCTATGAGGTTGCGACCTAACGCCTAGCTCGCCTTTTTTTTCGGGACCTTCTTGCCCTTCTTGCGGGCTTCGGACAGGCCGATGGCGATCGCCTGCTTGCGGCTCTTGACTGTCTTGCCGCTCCTGCCACTCTTCAGCGTTCCCTGCTTCTTCTTGTGCATCGCGCGCTCGACATCTTTCGAGGCGGATTTGGAATATTTGCGTGGCATGGGGTGAACTCCTCTGACTCAAGTGACGCCCGACGACAACGCCGGGCGTCACGAGGAGTTCCTAGTGAAGGCAGCGTGTCGCGCTTTAGACCGGCTTGACGTTGACCGCCACAGCGCGGGTGACCTCGAGCACGACCATGTCGCCGACCTGGACCTGGTTGAAGCCCTGCACGCTCGGGTCGACCCTGATGGTGCGGGTCTTGCCGCCGATGCCGAAGAAGGTGATGGTGCGCTGCTGCTTGTTGATCGCCGCGACCGTGTCGGTGATCTCGATGGTGGTGAGGTCGGTGGCGCCGCTCGGCATCGCCTCGACCCAATCCTGCTCGGCCACGGTTTCCGGATTCATGTTCATGCCGGCGGTCTCTTCCTTCTCGATGGTGTCGCCGGGCTGCGGATTGTCGAGCTTGCGAAGCCCCACGGCCACCTCGTCGGAATAGGAGATGGTAATCCTCTCCTTTAGCTTGATCAGCTTAAGATGCTCTGGGCCGACCTTGACCTCGACCCACTTATTGTTCGGACCGACGATGGTCACGATCTGCCGCGTAGCGTCGATGGCCTCGACGGTGCCGACCATGGTGATGACGCCGGCGTCGGCTTCGACCTCGGTCGCCTGAGCGCGAGCGGCGTCAATGAAGATGAGAGAAGCGGCGAGAGCGAGAACAACCCTGACTGACGCGACAAGAACCTGCATGAAACTTACCTCCCGAGACATATATTGGAATTGGCTGCTGCGATTTGTGCCCACGAGCGTGGGGAAAATAGCAGTTTCCTGCCGCTTTGGGGGAGGCAAACCGGCAACAAAAAACAGCGAAATTCTGCAAGTCCAACCGCGGTAATACGGACCTAGGCCTTGCGCGAGCGGCTGATCGACTTGATGCGTCCGCGCGGGCGCCCCGACCGTTCGCCGATCTCGCGATCCTGCGACTCGACGATGGCGCGCGCCGGTGTATCGCCGTCAAGCCCGCCAAGCACGGCGGCGGGAACCTTGCGGTTCGAGGTCTGGGTGCCGTCCTCGTAGAGGACATCGAAGAGAATGAAGCCGTTGGGACGTGCTTGCTGTTTCTTGGCCATGGTCGAACTCGCTCTCAGGCGTCCTCTTGCGGCTTGCCCGGATCTGGCGTTTCGCTGCGCGCAGCTTTGCGTTTGGCCGTCTCCTCTTCGAGACGTTTCCGCTTTTCCTGCTTCTTTTGTTCCTTCGCCCGGTTGCGGTCCGCGCGCTGCTGGTTGTAATTGGGCTTGAATGCCATGGTCGTCACTCGCTTTCGACAGAAATCCTAAGTCTGTTTCGATCGGCGCGGCTTGGGAGCGCGCGGAGCCGGAGGCGGCGCCGAGGCCTTCAGTTTCTCGTCCTCGGCCTCCTTGGCGAGACGCAGCTCACGGAGCCGCGCCGTCTTGAGCGCGACCGCTTCACTCTCGCGCTCCTGCTCGAGCTTGAAGTTCTGTTCCCGCTTTTGCGCCTTGCTCAGAAGCGCCTCGGCATTGCGCCGGGCCGCGGAGTGGCGTGAAGGAGGCTGACTCATCTCAAATCTCCTCTAAGGGGATGAGCGCGCTCGCCCCTGGAGGACGGCTGCGCTGCACGTGGGAGTCCGGCAAAACCCCGGCCATTCGATCGCCTGCGTCGCTTGCCCGGAGCCGGCGCGGGCGCCCTGCCGTTGGACCTATGTGTTGCGGGCGGCGCCGCCGGCGTAACGGCGAGCCGGAGCTCGCCGACACTGACCGTGGACTTCATCAACTGCTCGATCGCCTGAAGATATGGACGCTCGGTTTGATCGCAGAATGACAGAGCCGCGCCTTCGGCGCCGGCCCGGGCAGTGCGGCCGATACGGTGCACGTAGCTCTCGGGCTCGTTCGGCAGCTCGTAGTTGATCACATGCGAGATGTTGGGGACGTCGATGCCTCGCGCGGCGATATCGGTGGCGACGAGGATGCGCACTTTGCCGTTACGGAAGGCATCGAGGGCGCGCACCCGCGCGTTCTGCGCCTTGTTGCCGTGCAGCGCCACCGTGGCGATGCCGGCTTGGCTGAGGTTGCGGCAGACGCGGTCGGCGCCGCGCTTGGTGCGGGTGAACACCAGCACGCGGTCCATGCGGCGATCGCCGAGCAGGCTCTCGAGCAGCGCCCGCTTCTCCTTGGCGCCGACGAAGTAGACGCGCTGCTCGATACGGTCCACCGCGACCTTGGGCGGGGCGATATCGACGCGCACTGGATGGTCGAGAATGTCGTTCGCCAGCTTGGCGATCGGCGGCGGCATGGTGGCGGAGAACAACAGTGTCTGGCGATCGCGCCGGCACAGCGAAACGATCTTCCGCACGTCATGGATGAAGCCCATGTCGAGCATGCGGTCGGCCTCGTCGAGCACGAGAATGGAGACCTTGTCGAGCCGGATGTGGCGCTGATTGCAAAGGTCGAGCAGGCGTCCCGGCGTGGCGATCAGGATATCGACGCCGGCCTTCAGCGCCTTCACCTGGTGATGCTGGTTGACGCCGCCGAAGATTACGGCGCTGCGCAACGGCAGCCGGCGGCCGTAAGCCGCAAAACGCTCGGCGATCTGGCTCGCGAGCTCGCGGGTCGGGGCGAGGATCAGCGCATGCGGCGCGCCCGGCGTGCGCGGCAACTTCTGCAACGAGAGGCGCTGCAGAATCGGCAGCGCGAAGGCAGCGGTCTTGCCGGTTCCCGTCTCGGCGATGCCGAACAGGTCCTTGCCCTCGGCGAGCAGCGGAATGGTCCGCGCCTGGATCGGCGTCGGTTTCAGATAGTTTTCAGCCTTCAGCGCGAGCCGCAGGGGCTCGATCAGGCCAAGGCCGTCGAAAGTGGTGTTGGTCACTCAGAAATAGTCCTTATGCGCCGGACGACAGGCTCAAGGCGCAAGACATGCGCGTTGCGAGGCCGTGATCGGCGTTTGCCTCGCCCCACGCGCTATCTGGGGCAGACGATGAAAGAGGAATTGTCTCGGATGAGGCGCCGCGGATGTGCGGCAGCTACGCGCGATCGCGAGCAATCAATGAGAGGGGAACATGGAGGCCAGCCGGCTTAATGTCAAGTTAAACAGGACATTTGCGGTTAAGAAAGCACGCGCAAATCTCCGAGCTAGCTGACTTTTCTCCGCCGCAACGGATATTTCGCGCTGTCGTACAG
>JBAUOI010000454.1:0-9684 GCA_049579665.1 Methyloceanibacter sp. | reverse complement strand
GCATTGGGGGGTCGATTGGGGGGCGGTGCGCGAGGCGGTCAAGGAAGGCGGCGGCCTCGACGGGCTGCGGGGCGCCAGCACCATCCCGATGCAGACGGCCAAGAACCTCTATCTGTGGAATGGCCGTAGCTTCATCCGCAAGGCGCTCGAGATGCCGCTGGCTTACGTCATGTCCGCGCTCTGGCCGAAGCAGCGGATGATGGAGGTTTATCTCAACGTTGCCCAGTTCGGACCCGGCATATTCGGCGCCGAGGCGGCGAGCCGGTACTATTTCCAAAAGAGCGCGGCCGGCCTCACCCGCCGCGAAGCCGTGCTGCTTGCCGCGACGCTACCCAATCCGCGCTGGCGCAATCCGGCCAAGCCGAGCCGCCGCATGCTCATCGTCGCACGGGCCGTGGAGCGGCGCATCCCGATCATGGTGCAGCGCTCGGGCTGCGTCTTGCCGCCGCGATAAGGCGGTTTTTTAAGCGATCGGCCCCTGGCCAGGCCCGCGGATTGCCACTATAAGGGCGGGCTCGAAGGCCCGTCCGGGTCGCTCAAAGGATTTGCACCATGGCTGTACCCAAAAGAAAAACCTCGCGCATGAAGCGGGGTAACCGGCGGGCCCACGACAAGCTCGCGGCGCCGACTTATGTCGAGGATAAGGATTCAGGCGAGCTGCGCCGGCCGCATCATATCGATCTCAAATCGGGCCGCTATCGTGGCCGCCAGGTGCTCGACGTCAAGGAAGAGGCGTAAGCCCAAGGCTGAACGGCCGCTTTGGGGACGGAGGGTTCGCTCATGTCGATGGAACCTCAGCCCGAAGGCAAGGTCGTGCACAGGCGCGTGCGGCGGAGCTGGATCTCCTCGCTGCCTCTTCTGATCATCCCGCTTCTCGCTTATGTGGGCTTCGCCGCCGCTGGCGCCGATTTCGCCATGTCCCGCTTCGACGTCAATCTGCCGTCGGGAGGCGTCTGGCATATCGCGCTCGGCGATATTCTGCTGGTTGTCGCGCTCGGGCTGCTGTTCTTCGAGATTCTGAAAGCGACGCGAACCGGCGGCGCGTCGGTCGTCGACCATGCTTTCTCGATGATCGTGTTCGTGGTCTGCCTGATCCTGTTCCTGATCTGGGACCGCGCCGCGAGCTCGACCTTCTTTCTGTTGATGCTGATGGCGATGATCGACGTGATCGCGGGGTTTTCGGTGACCATCAACGCCGCGCGGCGCGATTACGGCACCCACGGTCCGGCTTAGGCCGCTTGCAAGATTTTATCAACCAAGCCTAACGAAAGACATCTCTGGCGGCGTCGTTGCCATGCGCGGCGCACAATCTCGCTCTAGAGATTGCGGGCTGGCTTTCGCCTTTCTTAAGCGTTGTTGGGTAGGGTGTGCGCCAACAAGCGAGGCGCCACAAGGCGCCCACCGAAGCTATGGGGGCGGTCAGTTGAGTGCATCCTCGAAGGAGCTCGCCGAGATGAATCCCGAGCCGCCGGCGCGTCCGCACGGCGCCGGAAGCCTGCTCGGCTTCGGCGAGCGTGGCGATGACGCGGCTGACGGCTCACCGCTCGAGCTTGAAGATGTCCTCACGGCAATCCGCGAGACCGCCTATCGCTGGGAGTTCGCCAACGACCGCATCGATTGGGCGCCTAACGCGGACACCGTGCTCGGCGTCGCCGATCCCGAGAAGATCGGCAAGGCACGCGCCTTTGCGCTGCTCGTCGATCCGGAGCACGCCGGCCCGCGCTATGACGTGATCACCGGCGGTCCGCATGTCGCGCCGGGGACCGAGCTGCGCTACTGCCTGCGTTATCGCTTCCTTCCCAAGGGACGCCGCGGCCGCGCCGCGGTTTGGGTCGAGGACACCGGGGTCTGCTCGATCGATGGCGAGGCCCGCCCGCAGCTCGCGCAAGGCACGCTCAGGGTCATCGACAATCGCCGCCGCGACCAGGAAGAGCGGCTGCTTTATCTCGGCAATCACGACGAGCTGACCGGCCAGCTCAATCGCACCAGGCTGACCGAGGAGCTGACCCGCTTCCTTGGAACCGCGGGACGAACGCCTGCCAAAGGCGCGTTCCTGCTTGCCGGCGTCAACGATCTCACGCTGATCAACGAGACCTACGGCTACGACGTCGGCGACGAGGTGATCACCATCGTCGGCAAGCGCATCGGCCGCGCATTGCGGGGCAGGGACTGCATCGGCCGCTTCTCCTCGAACAAATTCGGCATCGTGCTCCAGGATTGCAGCGCCGAAGGGGCTGAGGCCATCGCCCGACGCATCATGGCGGCGGTGCGCGACAGCGTGATCGATACGAGCGTGGGCGCGGTGGCGACCACCCTCTTGGTCGGCGCAGTGTTGCTGCCGCAGCATGCCGGCAATGCCCAAGCCGCGACGACCCGGGCGCTGCAAGCGCTCGATCTCGCGCGCAACAGCCGCAGCGACCGGCTCATCCTTTATAAGCCCTGCGAGCGTCGCGATTCCGAGCGCCGCCGCGCCGTGGCCATCGCCGACGAGGTGGTGCGCGCGCTCAATGACCGTCGCATGATCCTAGCGCTGCAGCCCATCGTCGCCTCGCGCAGCCACGAGCCCGAGCTTTACGAATGTTTGTTGCGCATGAAGCGGCTCGATGGCTCGATCGCCTCGGCGGCCGAGTTCATTCCCGTGGCCGAGCAGTTTGGGCTTGCCAAGCTGGTCGACCACCGCGCGCTCGAGCTCGCCGTCGAACTCTTGAGCACAGCGCCGGACATCAAGCTCGCGCTCAACGTCTCAGCCGCGACCGCGACCGACCCGCATTGGCTGCAAGGGCTCGAGGCCTTTTCCGGCAAGGCGGCCGGTCTTGCCGAGCGGCTCACCATCGAGATCACAGAAACGGCAGCGATCTCCGATCTGCACGAGACCGCCAAATTCGTGGCGTCGCTGAAGGCGCTCGGCTGCCGCGTCGCGCTCGACGATTTCGGCGCGGGCTATACCTCGTTCCGCAATCTGCGGCTGCTCGGCGTCGACATGGTCAAGATCGACGGCTCGTTCATCCAGAATCTCGGCACCCGGGCCGAGGATGAGCTGTTCGTGCGCACGCTGATCGACCTCGCCAAGAGCTTCGGCATCACCACGGTGGGCGAATGGGTGGGCGATGAGAAGACGGCGAGGCTGCTGGAGAGGGCGGGCGTCTCTTACATGCAGGGCTATTTCTTCGGTGCGCCGGAGTTGACCAAGGAAGAGCCGGCCGCGCGGCCTGCCGCCAAGTAGGCGCCTTCAGCCGGCGAGCCGCGCGGCGAGCGCCATCAGCTCGACGTCGTGGATGCCCGCCTCTTCGAGATGGCGCACAGTGTTCAGCACATAATCGATGTTCGTGCCCGACAGCCCCGCCGCCGATCGCACCAGATGCGACTGGGTTTCCGTCGAGAGCCTGCCTGCATATTGCGGGTGGCCGCGGTCGACGATGTAGCACAAGGCCTCAAGCTCGCGACCCGAGCCGTCGAGCAGACTGACTGGCCTGATCGCCTCCACATAGACATCGGTGACCTGCTCCCGCTCGCGCAGATAGGCAAGCGTCGTGTCGCGTCTCTCGGGGGCCACACGGAAGGCGACGCCACGGCAGGCGCCACCCTCATCGAGCCCAAGCACGAGACCTGGGTTCTCCGGCGTGCCGCGGTGATGGAAGGAATAGATGCAGAGCGAACGATGCGCGCCGATCAGCGCCGCGGGTGCCCGCTCGCTGAAGGCGAAACCCGGCCGCCACATCAGCGAGCCATAGCCGAACACCCAAAGTTCAGCCATTGCTGTCAACTATCTTAGGTTGTAATAATGGAGTTTCACAACTTAAGAGGGACATTATGCGAACCATCATCCTTACAATGTTGCTGACCGCGATCGGCATTGGCGCAGCCACGGCTGGACCATGCAACGTCCCATCCGATAGAGCCAAGGATGGGTCGCGATGTGGGGATCGGGCAGCATCCGAGAAGCCGGGCGGAAACTAGCTGAGGAACGGACTGCCCCAAACCGCCTAGCTCGCTTCAATCCTCATGGCCGTGGGGACGGCCGAAATCCGCCGCCTCGGTATCCTGGCCCGCCTCGATGATGCCGCGGCGGATGGCGCGGGTGCGGGTGAACTGCTCGGACAGCGCCGCGCCGTCTCCGCGCCTGATGGCTTTGGTCAAGGCCGAGATGTCCTCGTTGAAGCGGCCAAGCATCTCCAAGACCGCGTCCTTGTTGGCAAGGAAGATATCGCGCCACATGATCGGATCGGAGGAGGCGATGCGGGTGAAGTCGCGGAAGCCACCGGCCGAAAATTTGAGCACTTCCGAGCGCGTCACTGTCTGGAGCTCGTCGGCCGTGCCGACGATGGTATAGGCGATCAGATGTGGCAGATGACTGGTGACGGCAAGCACGAGGTCGTGATGGTCGGGCGTCATCGTGTCGACGTTGGCGCCGAGCAGACGCCAGAAGGCGGCGAGCCTCTCCACGGCTTCAGGGTCGGTACCCTTGGGTGGCGTCAGGATGCTCCAGCGGTTCTCGAACAGCTCGGCAAAACCCGCATCGGGACCGGAATGCTCGGTGCCGGCGACCGGATGTGCCGGCACGAAATGGACGGTTTTCGGCAGATGCGGGCCCATGTCACGCACCACCGAGCCTTTCACCGAGCCGACATCCGAGATCGTCGCGCCGGCCTTGAGATGCGGGCCGATTTCCTTGGCCACCGCGCCGCAAACGCCGACCGGAACGCAGACGATGACGAGGTCGGCGCCTTCGACGGCCTCGGCGTTGGTCTTCGTTACCTTATCCGCCAAGCCGAGCTCGACGACGCGCTGTCGCGTCTTCGGCGAATGCGCGGAGGCCACGATCGTGCGCACCGCGCCTTTTGCCCGCGCGGCACGCGCGATGGACGAGCCGATCAGCCCAACCCCGATGATGGCGAGCGTGTCGAACAGAGGTTTGCTCATCGGGCAGCGCCGCTCTGGCCCATGAAAGAGGTGAGCGCGTCGAGCACGGCGCGGTTCTCCTCCTCGCTGCCGATGGTCATCCGCAGCGCATCGGGAAGCCCGTACTCCTCGACGCGGCGCAAGATGATGCGCCGCTGATGCAGGAATGTGTCGGCGGCTTGTGCCGATTTGCCATTTCCCTTGGCAAAGTGCAGCAGGAGAAAATTCGCCGCACTCGGCGTCACGCCGATGCCGATGGCCGACAGCGCCTCGGTCATGCGTGCGAGCCAGATCTCATTGTGCTCGACGGCGCGCTGCACCCATGCCTGGTCGGCGAGCGCGGCGACGCCGGCTGCGATCGCCGGGCCGGAGACGTTGAACGGTCCTCGGATGCGGTTCAACGCGTCGGCGATCTCGGTCGGGCAATAGGCCCAGCCGATTCGGAGCGAGGCGAGCCCGTAGATCTTGGAGAAGGTGCGCGTCATCACCGTATTGTGCGTGGTGGCGACCAGCTCGATGCCGGCCTCGTAATCGTTCTTGCGCACATATTCGGCGTAAGCCGCGTCGAGCACGAGCAGCACAGTGTCGGGAAGGCCAGCGCGCAGCCGCTTCACCTCGTCGAAGGCGAGATAGGTGCCGGTGGGGTTATTCGGATTGGCGATGAACACCAGGCGCGTTCGATCACTCACGCAAGCGAGGATCGCGTCGACATTGCTGGTGAGGTCCGTCTCCGGCGCAACGACAGGCGTCGCGCCCCGCCCCATGATGGCGATCTTGTAAACCAAGAAGCCGTGCTTGCTATAGATCGCCTCGTCGCCGGGGCCGAGATAGGCGCTGGCGATGAGATTGAGCAGCTCGTCGGAGCCGGAGCCGCAGACGATGCGAGCCGGATCGAGCCCGTACAGCTTGGCGATCGCCTCGCGCAACGGCCGCGCCGAGCCGTCCGGGTAGCGCGACAGCGATTTGGCGGATTCGAGGTAAGCCTCGACGGCGCGCGGGGAGGGCCCGAACGGCGTCTCGTTGGAGGAGAGCTTGATCACCGCGTGCGCGCCAGGGAGCGCGCTCGTGCCGGGCACGTAGGGCGCGATGTCGAGAACGCCTGGACGCGGGCTCAAGCCCCGCTTGGCGGCGGCCATCCGGTTTTGCTCCTCGGAAGCTGGCTAGCGAAGCGCCTCTCATAGGGCCAATCCTCTTGCCAAGGCAAAGAAAAGATTGACTTTCGACGGTAAGCTCCTAGCTAACGCCGAATTGTGGAATTTGGAGTTAAGGTGCCGTTCGAGGCCCTAAGCGAGTGGGATAGATGAGCGAGACGCCGACGGCGCAAGCCTTCACCCATCACTCCTTGCGGCTGGCGCAAATCGCCAATCCGCAAAGCGAGATCGTGCATTTTCCGGCGCACGAGCCGCTCAAGCTCGACTGCGGCGCCGAGCTTGCGCCGTTTAGCATCGCCTACCAGACCTACGGCGTGCTCAACGCGGCGAAGTCGAATGTCGTTCTCGTCTGCCACGCGCTCACCGGCGACCAGCATGTCGCCAATATCCATCCCGTCACCGGCAAGCCCGGCTGGTGGGAGACCATGGTCGGCCCCGGCAAGCCGATCGACACCAACCGCTATTTCGTGCTGTGCGCCAATGTGATCGGCGGCTGCATGGGCTCGACCGGGCCGAGCTCGATCAATCCTGCCACCGGCCATACCTATGGACTGGACTTTCCGGTCATCACCGTGCGCGACATGGTGCGCGCGCAGGCGCGGCTGCTCGATCATCTCGGCATCGCCGACGTGATGTCGGTGCTCGGCGGCTCGATGGGCGGCATGCAGGTGCTGGAATGGGCCGCGACCTATAAGGACCGCGTGTACTCCGCCGTGCCGATCGCCTGCGCGGCGCGCCACTCCTCGCAGAACATCGCCTTCCATGAGGTCGGCCGCCAGGCGGTGATGGCCGATCCCGAATGGTGCCAGGGCCGCTATCTCGACGAGGGCAAGGCCCCGCGCAAGGGCCTCGCCGTCGCGCGCATGGCCGCGCACATCACCTACATGTCGGACGACGCGCTGCATAAGAAGTTCGGCCGCAATCTCCAGGACCGGGAGAAGGTCACCTTCGGCTTCGACGCCGACTTCCAGGTGGAGAGCTATCTGCGCCATCAGGGCCTGAGCTTCGTCGACCGCTTCGACGCCAATTCCTATCTCTACATTACCCGCGCGATGGATTATTTCGACCTCGCCGCCGACCATGGCGGGGTGCTTGCCAACGCGTTCATCGGCACCAAGACGCGCTTCTGCCTCGTCTCCTTCACCAGCGACTGGCTGTTCCCCACCGAGGAAAGCCGCGAGATCGTGCATGCGCTTAACGCGGTCGCCGCCGATGTCAGCTTCGTCGAGCTCAAGACCGACAGCGGCCACGACTCCTTCCTGTTGCATGAGCCGGAGCTGTTCGACACGATCCGCGGCTTTCTGAGCGCTGCCGCCCTCAAACGCGGTGTCGCGGGGACGGAAGGATGGCTGCCGTGAACGTCAACCTGCCACCGCATGCTCTTCGCGCGGCCGACACGAGCCGCGTCGACCTTCTGCTCATCGCCGAGATGGTCGCGCCCGGCGCGCGGGTGCTCGATATCGGTTGTGGCGACGGCACGCTGCTCAGGCTGCTCGCCGAGCGGCGCAGCGTAGAGGGACGCGGCATCGAGATCAGCCAGGCGGGGGTGAATTCCTGTGTGGCGCAAGGCCTGTCGGTGATCCAGGGCGACGCCGATACCGACCTCGTCTATTACCCCGACCTCGCCTTCGACTACGCGATTCTGTCGCAGACCATCCAGGCGACCTATTCGCCGCGGCATGTGCTCGAGCAGCTGTTGCGGATCGGCAAGCGCGCGGTGGTGTCGTTTCCGAATTTCGGGCATTGGCGCGTGCGCGCCGGGCTGATGTTCGGCGGCAAGATGCCGAAGACCGACAATCTGCCCGATCGCTGGTACGACACGCCGAATATCCATCTCTGCACGATCAAGGATTTCCTCGGTCTCTGCGAAGATATCGGCGCCAAGGTGGAGCGCGCCGTGGCGCTCAACGCCTATGGTCGCAAGCTCGGCGTCTCCATGCCGACTTTCGCGCAGAATCTGTTCGGCGAGCAGGCGGTGTTCCTACTGTCGCGGTAGCACTTCGCGGGGCGTGACGCCGGCGGGGACCGGGACGATGCGGCGATGCTTCACCTTGCGAAGCTCGCGCAACGGGACGGCGGCATAGACCTGCTTGGTCGCCTCGACCAGGATCACGCCGGAGAAGGTCGGCCATAGCACGAGGCCGAGCCGCTCCCAGAACATCGGCCATTTCAGCAGGACGCGCCAATTGAAGGGCGGCATATACAGCGCGTATTCCCATTCCTCCGGCGAGAACATCGCCTCTTTCAGCAGCTTGGTGAGCTGGCGGCGGCTGAACGGGCTGCCATAGCCGAACGGGGTGGTATCGACGCGCGCCCAAAGCCCTCTGCGATTGGGGACCACGACCAAAAGCCGGCCGTTCGGCTTCAGCACGCGCCATATCTCGCGCAACAGCGCGCGCGACTTCTCCGACCATTCCAGCATATGCACGAGGATGAGCCGGTCGGCGGCTTCGTCGTCGAGCGGGAGCTCCGTCTCGTCGACCAGCACGCTGGAAGCGAGGCCCTGCTCCGGCCAGGCGATGGCGCCGAGCTCCGCGGGCATCAGCGCGCCACATGGCCGCGCCTCGGTCCTGAACGCGGCGAGATAGGGCGCGGCGAAGCCGAGCCCGAACACGCTCATGTCCTTGACGTCGCAGAATCGCGCCCTGACGCGCGCACCAAGCAGCCGGCGCACCACGATGCCCAACGGGCAGGCGTAGAAATCCTTGAGATCGATGGCGTCGAGATGCATGGACCGATCCTGACGCGGCTAGCGTTTAGAGTTCGTTCTCGACTTCCCGCGGTCGCATTTCAATCCCTTTCGCGGAGATGCTAGGTTGCCGGCCCGATAGGGCGTGAAACCAAAGAGTAGATCATGGCGAAACTCGAAGTTCACCAGTTCCCGACGCGCAGCGACAATTACGGCCTCCTACTGCACGACCCCAAGACCGAGGCGACCGCCGCGATCGACGCGCCCGACGCCGAGGAATTGCTGGCGGCGCTGCATGAGAAGGGCTGGACGCTCACCCACATCCTCACCACGCATCATCATCACGACCACACGGCCGGCAATACGATCGTCAAGCGCATGACCGGCTGCAGCATCGTCGGTCCCGCCAAGGAAGCAGGGTCGATCCCCGGCATCGATATCGAGGTCAAGGATGGCGACAGCGTCGACATCGGCAGCGTCAAGGGGAGGGTGATCGAGACGCCCGGACACACCAAGGGTCATGTCAGCTACTATTTCCCGGAGAGTGGCATCGTCTGTGTCGGCGACACGCTGTTCTCGGTCGGCTGCGGCAAGCTGCTCGAGGGCGACGCCAAGACGATGTGGTCCTCGCTTAAGAAGTTGATGGCGCTGCCGCCCGAGACCGCGCTCTATTGCGGCCACGAATATACCAACAATAATTGCCGCTTCGCGCTGACCGTCGAGCCGGAGAACGAGGCGCTGCGCGCGCGGGCCGCGGAAGCCGCCGCGCTGGCCGAAGAGGGCGAGCCGGCGCTGCCCACCACCATCGCGCAGGAGCTTGCGACCAATCCCTTCCTGCGGCCGTCGAGCCCTGACATCCAAAGGCGGCTCGGCATGGAAGATCGGGAGCTTCACGAAATCTTTGGCGAGATCAGGAAGCGCAAGGATCGGTTCTAGGGTGCTACG
>JBAUOI010000453.1:0-1901 GCA_049579665.1 Methyloceanibacter sp. | reverse complement strand
CCACGGGGGCGGCGGTCTCGTCGCAGCTCGTCTCGATGCCGAGCACCGTGAGGGGGGGTTCTTGGCGATCCGTAACCATGGGGCTTTCTATAGCGTCCGAAACGCTCGCGTCTAAGACGCTCGATTGAAGGGGGAGCCGAAACGGGCCATTAAGGCGGCCCAAACTGACGCCTTTACAGTAGTCAATTCAAGGAGTTCAGCTTTGCCCCCCCGCCCCCTCCTGATCGGCACGCGTGGCAGTCCGCTGGCGCTGTGGCAGGCGCGGCATGTGTGGGCGCTGCTGCTCAAGGCGCATGGCCTTGGTGAAGGCGACGTAGGCTTGAGCGTGATTGCCACCTCCGGCGACCGCCTCAAGGACAAGCCCCTGCGCGACTTCGGCGGCAAGGGCCTGTTCACTAAGGAGATCGACGAGGCGTTGCTGCGCGGCGACGTGGATATGGCCGTGCACTCGATGAAGGATCTGGAGACCGATCTCCCCGCAGGGATTTGCATCGCCGCTATCCTGCCGCGCGCCGATGTGCGCGACGCCTTTATCAGCGCCAAGGCCCCTTCCCTTGCCGAGCTGCCGACCGGCTCCGTGGTCGGCACGTCCTCTTTGCGGCGTAGCGCGCAACTGAAGCGCTTCCGTCCCGACCTGCGCGTGATCGACTTCCGCGGCAACGTAGAGACGCGGCTGAAGAAGCTCGCCGAAGGACAGGCCGACGCGACCTTGCTCGCGCTCGCCGGCCTCGAACGGCTCGGGCTCGCCGCGCACGCGACATCCACTCTCTCGACCGAGGAGATGTTGCCGGCGGTGGCGCAAGGCGCGATCGGCGTCACCTGCCGCAGCGATGACGCCAAAACCTCGGCATTGCTCGCCGCGCTCAACGACGCAGGGTCGGCGACGGCCGTGGCGTGTGAGCGGGCGTTCCTTGCGCGCCTCGATGGCTCGTGCAAGACGCCAATCGCCGGTCTCGCCGAGATCGAAGCGGGGATGCTGCGGTTTCGTGGGCTGATTCTCGCGCCCGACGGCAGCGAATGGCACGAGATCGGGCTCGAGGGCGCGGCCGCGAATGCAATCTGCATCGGCACGGATGCCGGCGAGGAATTGCGCGCGCGCGCCGGACCAGAATTTCTGGCAAGCCTCGCCTGATGCGGATTCTCGTCACGCGGCCTGAACCCGACGCAAGCCGTCAGGCGGAGCAGCTCGCCGCGCGCGGTCATGTGGCCGTGCACGCGCCGCTGCTCGCCATCGTGCCGGTTGCCGATGCGCCGTTGCAGCTCGAGGGCGCGCAGGCTTTGCTGGTGACGAGCCGCAATGCGTTGCGTGCGCTCGCCGCGCATCGCGAGCTTGCCGAGGCGCTGACCCTTCCTGTGTTTGCCGTCGGCGAGGCCACTGCGCGCGCGGCGCAAGGGCTGGGATTTGCCGATGTCACAGCAGGGCCTGGAACGGGCGCGGCGCTTGCCAAGTTGGTCTCGGAGGAATTGCAACCCGAGCACGGCGCGCTCGTGCATCTTGCGGGCGAGACGCTCGCCTTCGACCTGAAAGTGGCGCTTGCGAGCCGAGGCTTCGTGTTGCGCCGGCCGGTGCTCTATCGGGCGGTGCCGACAACCGAGCTCCCGGCCGAAGCCTTGAGCCTGCTCGACGCCGGCAAGCTTGACGGCGCGATCCTTATGTCGCCACGCACCGCCAGCATCTTCGCCGAGTTGCTCTCCCGCCAGGATGCGGTAACGCAAGCAAGGAGTGTCGTTTGCTATTGCCTCTCCGAAGCGGTAGCAGAGGCGTTGACCCCGCTTGGATTTGCGGTACGCGTGGCGGCGCGGCCGCGCGAGGAAGATGTCCTTGCGCTCCTGGACTCCGAGGCGGCATCCTCGTGACCCGCGAATCTGCTCAAGGGCATAAAGGTTAAGGCGTATGGCAG
>JBAUOI010000452.1:0-2255 GCA_049579665.1 Methyloceanibacter sp. | reverse complement strand
AGATCCGCCATCTCGTCGACGATCACGACGATATAGGGCATCACGTCGTAATCCATCTCCTCCTGCTCGTAGACGGCGCGGCCGGTGGCGCGATCGAAGCCGGTCTGCACGGTCCGCGTCAGCACCTCCCCCTTCGCCTCGGCCTGGAGGATGCGGGAATTGTAGCCCTTGATGTCGCGCACGCCCAATTTCGACATGCGCTTGTAGCGCTCCTCCATCTCGCGCACCGTCCATTTCAGCGCGACCACCGCCTTCTTCGGATCGGTGACGACCGGCGCCAAGAGATGCGGGATGCCGTCATAGACCGACAGCTCTAGCATCTTCGGATCGATCATGATGAATTTGCACTGATCGGGAGACAGCCGGTAAAGCAGCGACAAGATCATGGTGTTGATGCCGACCGACTTGCCCGATCCGGTGGTGCCGGCGATGAGGAGGTGCGGCATGCGCGAGAGATCGACGATGATCGGCTCGCCGCCGATATTCTTGCCGAGCGCGAGCGCGAGCTTGAGGTCCGCTTCCTGGAAATCGGAAGACTCGATCATCTCGCGCAGCATGACAATTTCGCGCCGATCGTTGGGCAGCTCGATGCCGATGGCGTTGCGGCCGGGCACGACGGCGACGCGGGCGGCGACCGCGCTCATCGAGCGGGCGATGTCGTCGGCAAGGCCGATCACGCGCGAGGATTTGGTGCCGGGGGCCGGTTCGAGCTCGTAGAGCGTGACCACGGGTCCGGGGCGGACATTGGTGATTTCGCCCTTGACGCCGAAATCTTGCAACACGCCTTCGAGCTCGCGAGCATTTTCCTGAAGCACTTCGTCGCTGACGCCGCGGCCTTTGCTCGATCGGGAAGGCGCCTGCAGCAGCTTGGTCGACGGCGTCTCGTACGGCTCGTCGGAGTGCGTGTTGCGTGAGAGGCCGGTGTGTTTTTTCTTTTTGCCGTCCGCGTTGGTGCGGGTGATGCGATAATTCGGCGAGGTGATGTCGTCTTCGCCGTCCTCGTCGTCGAACTCCTCGCCGATCGGCGCGGGTCCGAAGCAGGGCTCGATGCGGCCTTCGGCGTCGGGCTCGCGCTCCTCCTGCCAATCCTCCTCGGCGTCGTCGCTCTCGTCGAACTCCTCGTCGTCCTGATCGTGCGCGTCGCGCCCGCGGCCGAACAGGCGCCCGAGCTTTGCGCCGGCATGCATGATGTAATGCATGGCCGCGCAGATCCAGGCATTGGCCCATTCGCCGGCGGCGCCGCCGCGTGGCGCCCACAGCGCGATCAGCCGAGAGGTGCTGGTGCCGCAGGCGAACAGCAGCATCATGGTGCCGATGACGAAGAAGGTGAGGCCGGCCACGAACGACACGGCGGCATCGGGCAGGAACGGCCCGATCACATGCGCGCCGGCCATGAAGAAATCGCCGAAGATGCCGCCGAGCCCATTCGGTAGCGGCCAGCTTTTCGGCTGGGGCAGGGCGGCCAACGCGGCCGCCAGCAGGATGACCGAGCAGGGCCAGGCGAGCAGCCGCACCCGCCTGCGTACCGGCATGGTGCGAAAGACAAGATGCCAGCCCCAGGCCGCGAGCGGCAGGAAAAGGATGATCGAGGCAAGCCCCAGAGATTGGATGGCAAGGTCGGCCACCACGGCGCCCCAGCTGCCCAGCACATTGCGGGGCATGGCGCGGGTCGCGTTGTTGAGGCTCGGATCGTGCACCGACCAGGTGGCGAGGCTCGCCCAGGCCGCGCAGGCGACGGTAACGATTAACAAACCGTAACTGCCGAGCATCAGCCGCCTTAGGCCGGACTCGACCGCCCCCGGCAAAAGCTTCCGCCGGCTTTTAGCTCTTCCTCTGGTGGCCATCCCTCAACCCAATGTGGCAACGATACGCGTCAAGGCCCCGCGGGTAACATCCGCGTTGTGCACGAGCGCGACCCTGATGTAGTCCGTGCCCGGATTAACGCCATCGGGTTCGGCTTGTGCCAGGTAGGCTCCCGGTAGCACTCTGACACCACACCCTTTCCAAAGGGTTTTCGCGGCCGCTTCCCCTCCCCCGAAAGCGGCCATATTCAGCCAAAGAAAGAAGCTCCCCTTGGGCCG
This sequence comes from Methyloceanibacter sp., assembly GCA_049579665.1. Lineage (GTDB taxonomy): Bacteria > Pseudomonadota > Alphaproteobacteria > Rhizobiales > Methyloligellaceae > Methyloceanibacter. Next base: position 174 of record JBAUOI010000452.1, on the reverse strand, counting down.
CCGATAGCCGTAGCGGCCGGCCAGGACCGCGTCGGCGATGGCGAAATTCTCCCGGTAAAGGGCGCGGCCCTTTTCCACATGCGCCTCGTCGCACCAAGCCTCGTCCGAGACGTGCTGCACGGGGAGCGGCACTTGCGGGCAAGCCACATTGCGGAAGCGGAGGAAGGCGGCGAT
>JBAUOI010000451.1:0-1754 GCA_049579665.1 Methyloceanibacter sp. | reverse complement strand
GGATGCGGATGCGGCCCCGCCGGAGGCGGACCCTTCGGCGTAGGTGTACGCTTCGATTTGGTGGCGGCCTCTTTGGGCAGCCGTTTGCGCTCAGGCGGCTCTTCCCTTGCGGGACGATCCTTTGGCGGCTCCTTTTTGCCAGGGTCTTTGCCGGGCGGTTCCTGCTTGGGCGGCGGGGGCGTCTCGATGGGCTTCGGCGCCTCTTCGCCAATGCCGAACAGCCGCTTGAAGAAACTCGATTTCTTGCCCTCGCTCATAGCGCGACCGTCGCGATCAGCGCGGCGCCGTCGTCGCCAGCGACCACGGCGTCGATCAGCGCGCCCGCTCCGTGCTCTGCCTCGATGAGGACAGGCGTGAAGTCGGCGGAGCGACCGTGCATTTCGTTCTCCATCAGCACGCTGATGCGGCGTCCCTTGGCGCTTTCGAGATGGCGCTTCAACGCGGCGACGCCCTTCTCGCGCAGTTCACCCGCGCGTCTTGAGATGACGCTGCCATGGACTTGCGGCATGCGCGCGGCAGGGGTGCCCTCGCGCGCCGAATAGGGGAACACATGCAGGAAGGTAAGTCCGCAATCGTCGACCAGCGCGAGCGAGTTGGCGAACATCGCGTCGGTCTCGGTGGGAAAGCCGGCGATCAGATCTGCGCCAAACACCATGTCGGGGCGCAGTCGCCGCACCTCTTCGCAGAAGCTCACCGAGTTGGCCCGAGCATGCCGCCGCTTCATCCGCTTCAGCGTGAGGTCGTCGCCCGATTGCAGGGAGAGATGCAAATGCGGCATCAGTCGCTCCTCCTCGGCGATCGCCGCGAGCAGCGCCGGGTCGGCCTCGACCGAGTCGATCGAGGAGAGCCTAAGCCGCGGCAGCTCGGGCACGAGCTTGAGCACCGAGCGCACCAGCTTGCCGAGCGTCATCTCGCCGGGAAGGTCCTTGCCGTAAGCGGTGATGTCGACGCCGGTCAGCACGATCTCCGCATAACCCTTCTCCACCAGAAGCCGCGTTTGCGCCACCACCTCACCGGCCGGAACCGAGCGCGAAGGCCCGCGGCCGAACGGGATGACGCAGAAGGTGCAGCGATGGTCGCAACCGTTCTGGATCTGCACATAGGCTCGCGCGCGGTTGCCGAAACCCTCGATCAGATGCGCTGCGGTCTCGCGCACCGACATGATGTCGTTGACCACCACGCGCTCGCTGCCGTCGATGCCCAGCCCGGAGAAGGTCTTGGCTTCGAGCTTTTCCTGATTGCCGATGACGTGATCGACCTCGTCCATGCCGGCGAAGCGGTTGGGGTCGATCTGCGCCGCACAGCCGGTGACGATGATCTTGGCATCGGGCCGCTCGCGGCGCGCCCGCCGAATAACTTGCCGCGCCTGACGAACCGCCTCCGCCGTCACGGCGCAGGTATTGACGATCACCGCTGAGGACAGCCCCGCGGCGGACGCCTGCTCGCGCATGACCTCGGACTCATAGGCATTGAGCCTGCAGCCGAAGGTGATGATCTCAAGGTCCGACATTGGCGGCTTCTAACATGAAAGTTTGGCGAAATCCCTCCCCCTACAAGGGGGAGGGTGGTGGCGCGGGCTGGAACAGTGCCTCTGGAAGCTGACCCTCGAAATCGAGCGCGTAAGGCCCGGTCATCAGAATATGGTCGTCGCTCTCCCGCCACTCGATCATCAGATCGCCGCCAGGCAGGCTCACCCGCACCTTGCGGCCCGTGAGCTCACGGCGCGCTGCCGCGACCGCGGCGGCGCATGCGGC
>JBAUOI010000450.1:0-1573 GCA_049579665.1 Methyloceanibacter sp. | reverse complement strand
ACTCGGCCACCTCCTCCTCGGAGAGGCCGAGCGCGCGGTAGTCGTCGCGGAGATCGTAGACGAGGGCGATACGCATCAGACTTGCCCGGAGCCAATGGCCCGGTCGGCGCCGACCGTCCCGTCGGGGTCGGTATAGCGGTAGGTGTTGCCCTCGAAATTCCGGAGGATGAGATCGTCGCCCTCGCGGCCCACGACATAGTCCGGGATCAGCGGAATCTTGCCGCCGCCGCCGGGCGCGTCGATCACATAGGTCGGCACGGCATAGCCGGTGGTATGCCCGCGCAGGCCCTGGATGATCTCGAGCCCCTTGTCGACGCTGGTGCGGAAATGCGACGAGCCCGAGATCGGGTCGCATTGATAGAGGTAATACGGCCTGACCCGACGCGTCAGCAGCCCATGGAACAGCGGCTTCAGCGTCTCGACCGAATCGTTAATGCCCTTGAGCAGCACCGTCTGGCTGCCGAGCGGAATGCCGGCGTCGGCCAGTCGCGCCGTGGCCTCGGTCACCTCGGTGGTGAGCTCGGTCGGATGGGTGAAGTGAAGGCTCATCCACAAGGGATGATGCTTCTTGAGCACGCGGATCAGCGCGCGCGTCACCCGCATCGGCAGCACCACAGGCACTTTGGTGCCGAGTCGTACAAACTCGACATGCTTGATGGCCCTGAGCCGGCCCAAGAGATAATCGAGCCGCTCGTCGGACAGCGTCAGCGGATCGCCTCCGGAGATCAGCACGTCGCGGATCTGCGGATTGTCAGCGATATAATTGAGCGCCTCGTCCCATTGCGGCCGGCTGAACGTGTAGTCGCCGCCCGCCTCGCCCACCATGCGCGACCGGGTGCAATAGCGGCAATAGGTCGAGCAGAAGCCGGTGGCCAGGAACAGCACGCGGTCCGGGTAGCGATGCACCAGGCCCGGCACGGCGCTATGCCCGTCCTCGCCCAGCGGATCGTCGGCCTCGCCGGGCGTCTTGATATATTCGGTGCCGACCGGGATATGCGTGCGGCGCAGCGGCTCCAGCGCATCCTCGCGCGCCATCAGGCTCGCATAATAAGGCGTGATGCCGAGCGGCAGCGATCCTTGATGGCGGACCACCGCATCGCGCTCGTCGTCGGAGAGCACGAAGATGCGCTCGAGCTCCGCCAACGTGCGGATGCGGGAACGCGCCTGCCAGCGCCAGTCGTTCCACTGGGCGGCATCGATCTCGGGATAGAATTGCTTGCGGAAGGCGCGCGTCTGCGGCCCCACCGGGAAGCGCTCCATGCGCACCACGACAGCGTCGAGCTGCGGCTTGTGCGCCGGCGCGAGAGCATTGATCAGGGAATGTGTTTTGGAGAAACGTTGGGATGTCGCCTGCGGGCGACTGGGCGGCTCTTCGGCCTCAACCTGAAGCAACTTCATGGGATATGCGTCCCCTCCAAGCTTCGCGGACCTGCCTTAGCGACTACCGCCGACTCTGGTCCGTCAAAAGCGCGAGTCATTTCAGCGACCTGTTTATTAATTTCAAGTCACAAGAGCGTCGCGGCACAACTTTTTTTGCCCGGGGCGTCGCGGCAGCAACAGAGGCGCCTATCAC
>JBAUOI010000449.1:0-4024 GCA_049579665.1 Methyloceanibacter sp. | reverse complement strand
GCTATGGCTATTGGGCGTCTACGCGGCGCTTTTCATCTGGGGACTCTACTACGCCTACCACGATTGGGGGGGCCTCGGCCCAGGGCGGATCTATCTGTCGGCGCCACCTGAAAGCCGAGAAGTGATTGACTAGAAAGGTGACTGAACATGCTAGCAGCGAAGATCGTGATGGTGGCCGCGATTGTGAATCTGATCGTTCTGTTCACCGCGCTGGCTGTCAACGTTGGTATGGCCTATTTCGGCTGAGCAGGAGGGGCGCGTGCTCGAGCATACAGCTTTCTCGTTCGCAGCTGCGGATGTGTATCAGGCTATCGCCTTTATCGGCGGCGCAATCGCCCATACCGCCTTTTTCGTTTGGGTGCTTTGGCTGATCCGCTGGTAGCGGCGCCGCGCAAGAGCCTCCCGGCGACGGGTGGGCGACTGGTCAGGTGACCTGCCAGTGACCTATTATCTCGTGATATTCGCCGCCGGTTTCGCAGGCAGCTTTCATTGCATCGGCATGTGCGGCGGCTTTGCCTGTGCGCTCGGTCGCGATTCGGGCGGCGCGGGCGCGACCGCGGGCCGTCACTTGCTCTACAACGCGGGCCGGCTGACAACTTACTGTTTCCTGGGTGCGATGGCCGGCGCGTTGGGCGAGATGCTGTGCACCTCACGTGGATTGGCGGTCCCCGTGCTGAACGGCCCACTCGACGACGCCCAGCGAGTCCTGGCGATTGCGACTGGGCTTCTCATGATCACCATGGCGCTGCAGTTTTTTGGGTTGCTCCAGCGCTTTCAAGGTATGACGATCGGCTTCGGCGGCAGCACGCTCGCGGGGTCCTTACGCAATCTCCTGACTTCAGAGAGCCGTGCCGCTCCGGTCGCCTTTGGCGTGTTCAACGGCTTTCTCCCCTGTCCGCTGGTCTATGCTTTCGCCGTCCAGGCGGCGAGTACCGCCGGAGCGGTGCCGGGCTTTCTCGTCATGCTGTCATTCGGATTGGGCACCTTTCCCGCGATGTTGATGATGGGTGGCGTGGGCCGGATGCTCGCGCCGGTATGGCGGCAACGCGGCGTGTGGCTGGCCGGCAGCTTCATCCTCCTGCTTGGCCTGATCACGCTCGGACGCGGCGTGATACCCTTAAGCGCCCACCTGCATGCGCTACCGCAAGGAAGTCCGGGATGACTGAACGAGACGACAATCTATGCAGCCATTGCCTGCTGCCCATCGGCTTGCGCGCGATGCAGCGCACGGTCAACGGCGAGGACTGTTCCTTCTGTTGCTATGGCTGCTGCATCGCATTTCAGGTGAAGCATGGCAGGAGTGAGGAGTGGGAGGCGGCCTGGTTGCTGATCAGACTTGGCGTGGGCGCCTTCCTAACCATGAACATCATGCTGATTAGTCTCTTGCTTTACGCGGGGACGTTCAGCGCCGATGCCTGGCTGATTCCCTGGATTCACCTGCTGCTTTGGATCTTCGCGACGCCGGCGCTCGTAATTCTCGGAGAGCCTTATCTGCGCGAGAGCTGGGTTCAGATCTTACAGGGACGCGTGACCTCCTCGGCGCTCGTCGTCCTCGGCGTCAGTGCCGCCTACGCCTATTCCGTTTTCGCCACCATTGAGCAGAGCGAGCAGGTCTATTTCGACACTGCCACCATGGTGCTGATGCTGTTCACCATCGGTAGCTATATCGAGGCGGCTGGCCGCGCCAAGGCTGCGCGCGATCTCGAGCCGCTTCTTGCCGCCGAAAGCGAATGCGCCAACGTCGTCGAAGGGGGAACGGAAACTCCCCGCCCCGTGCGGGAATTAGCTGCCGGCGTGCTGGTGCGCGTCCGGCCGGGCGAGCGCGTTCCGGTCGACGGCGTAGTGGTTGAGGGCGAGTCGCACACCGACGAGGCCGTGATCACCGGGGAGAGCCGTCAAATTGGCAAATGCTCCGGCTCTCCGGTGATTGCCGGCAGCATCAACCTCGACGGGCCGCTTCTAATTATGAGCAGCGGCGCCGGGTCGGCTACACGTTGGGCGAAGATTTGCCGTTCCGTTCGCGAGGCACTCTCTCGCCGCAGCGTGATTCAGCGCGTCGCTGACCGCGTAGTCGGCGTCTCTGTGCCTTTCGTTGTTCTACTTGGCGTGCTGACTGTGGTTTATTGGTCTCATTCGATGCAGTTTGACCGGGCCCTGCTAATTGGCCTCGCGGTGCTGGTGGTCGCCTGTCCATGTGCTGTTGGTCTCGCCGCACCGCTCGCGACCTCACTCGGGATTGGGCGGTTAGCGCGTTGCGGGTGCCTTGTCCGCGATCCGCACACGCTAGAGGTTCTTGCCCGCGCGCGGTTGCTCGCCTTCGACAAGACTGGCACGTTGACTTCTGGCAGACCGCGCCTCGTCGGCATCGAGAGCGAGGGGGTAGCGACCAACGAGGTGCTTGCCCGATGTGCCGGCCTTGAGCGCCACTCTGAGCATGGCTTGGCTCGCGCCATCACTCTGGCAGCTTCAGCGCGGGGCCTTAAGCCAGTCGTGACGTGCGACGTTCGCGTCGCGCCCGGCCGCGGCATAACGGGCAATGCCGATGGCCAGCCAATAGCCGCTGGGAACAGCGCGTTGATGCGCGAACTGGGCTGGCAGCTCGCGCCGTCTCTTATCGAGCTCGCGCGGTCGATGGAGGCAAGCGGGCATACCGTTATCTATCTCGGTTGGGAGGGAAGTGTGCGTGCTCTGCTAGCCCTCGACGATACCCCGCTTGCCGAAGCGCGCTCGATGATCGAGGAATTGCAAAGCCTAGGGCTGCATGTCGCGCTTTTGAGCGGCGATCTCGCCCCTGCTGCGCGACGGACTGCCGCCGCGGTCGGGATCGAGGACCTGCAAGCGGCCCTGTCGCCGGAGGCAAAACGCGCCGCGCTCGACCGTTACCGGCAAGGTTATGGGGTGGTGGCGATGGTCGGCGACGGACTTAACGATGCGCCGGTCCTGGCCGATGCCGATATCGGCATTGCTGTCGGTTCCGCCACCGATCTCGCGCGCGAGACGGCGTCTCTGGTGCTGCCGACGGGCGGACTATGGATGCTGCCCTGGATCATCACCGTGGCCCGCAGGGTCAGGAGCACGATCCTCACCAACCTCGCTTGGGCCTTTGGCTACAATCTCATCGCCTTGACGCTCGCCGCGCTCGGCCTGCTGCAGCCAGTGCTGGCGGCAGCGATCATGGCAAGCTCGAGCCTTCTGCTCGTTGTTAATTCCTTGCGGCTATCGCGGCTCTCCGATCCCATCCCGGGGGCGATCCTGGAGCCGCCGCTGAGCACGGAGCCTGACAGCGTCCGCCGCGGTCTCGGCGTTCCGGTGATGGCTGGTCCCGCCATCGAACGGGGCTGAACGACTGAAAATCAGCCGAACACGTCATGGGTGAATGCGTCGTACCAGCCGTTCGCAGCTTTAACGACCTGCCGACGGGTCTCAGCATCTTCACCCACCTCACTGATCAAGATTTCGCTGAGCTTGATCGTCCCGCCCTCGGGCTCTAAGGCGATGGCGTCGCTCACCGCATCGTCGGCGGCAAGAAACGTGAAGCATGTGTTAAACAAATGAGGGGCAAAACGCGCCGAGCCGGTGAGTGCCGCCGCGATGGCGAAGGCACAGACCTTGGCCTGGCTGTTGGCGAGAAAGGCGGACTTCGGCATGTCGCCGCCGCTGATTGCATCGCCCACGATATGGATCCCGCGCTGTAGCTTCGACTCGAAAGTCGTTGGCTCGACTGGACACCAGCCCGACTGATCCGCAAGACCCGCCTGCTGCGCGAGCCCGCCAGCCATTTGCGGCGGGATGAAGTTGACGACCGCGCCCCTGAAGGTGTCGCCAGCAGTCTTGACCGACAAGTCCTTGACGTCGACCGCCTTGATCCCGCCGGTGAATTGGGCTGGGAGCCACTCAATCATTCCCGGATAGTGGCGGACCCAAGCGTCCTGAAACAGCTCCTGCTCGAAGAAGCTGTCCTTCGCATCGAGGATCAAGATCTTCGAGCGCGGCTTGAACTGCTTGAAATAATACGCGACCAGCG
>JBAUOI010000448.1:0-4571 GCA_049579665.1 Methyloceanibacter sp. | reverse complement strand
GATATGCACGGCTATGACGTTTGCCAGCGGCTGAGGCTCGAAGGCGACCACACGCCGATCCTGATGCTGACGGCGATGGACGCGCTGGAAGACAAGATCAAAGGCCTCAAGCTGGGCGCCGACGACTATCTAACCAAGCCCTTCGATTTCGACGAGCTGCTCGCCCGCATCGAAGCCCTGGTGCGCCGCTCGCATCATTTCGCACCGAACTCACACATCTTGCAAGTTGCCGATCTCGTCCTCGATCGCGAGCTGCTCGAAGTGCGGCGCGGCAGCGATACCATCAAGCTCACCGCCAAGGAGCTTGCCATTCTCGAACTGTTGATGAGCGCGCCCGGCCGCGTCTTTTCCCGCACCCGCATTCTCAACCAGGTCTGGGGCTATAGCGAGGATCCGCTGACCAATGTCGTCGACGTCTATATCGCGAGGCTGCGGCGCAAGATCGATACGCCCGGCCGGGAGCCTTTGCTCGAGACCGTGCGCGGCCATGGCTACCGTCTAAGGGCGCCGTCATGATGCGCTCGTGTGACTGGCAACGATCTTTGCCAGGGAAGATTTGCCAATCCGGCAATGGAACCTTGCTAACCGCGCCGGGATCAGTAGAGTATGCGCCGCCACTCTCGACGACGACGCGCCATAGTCTTTCCGGGCCTCGCCAGAGGGCCACGGTCGCGTTTGCCCCGCCGGTGGCAGAGTTCCCGCGCCCTCGACGCCTGGCTAGTCCCAACGCATTTGAATTAGAGCCATAACAACGTGGAGGAGCGCCCGTTGCGGTCAGGTCTGTTAGCTTTGCTGTTTTGTGCCTTCGCGAGCCTTGCGCTTGCGCCAGCGAATGCAGCGAACAAGGTTACGGTCGGCGTCCTGAAATTCGGCACCGTCAGCTGGGTGCTCGATACCATCCGTGCCAACGGTCTCGACAAGGCGGAGGGCATTGATCTCGATATCATCCCGCTGGCGAGCACCCAAGCGACCACTGTCGGCCTGCAAGGCGGCTCGGTGGACATCATCGCCACGGACTGGTTGTGGGTCTCGCGCGAGCGGAGCGGCGGCGGCGATTTCACATTCGCACCCTTCACCACCGCGCTCGGCGCCATCATGGTGCCGCCCAACTCGCCGATCAAGACGCTCGGCGATCTGAAGGGCAAGCGGCTCGGCGTGGCGGGTGGGCCTCTCGACAAGAGCTGGCTCCTGCTCGTTGCTTATGCGCTCCGGACCGCCAATCTCGACTTGAGAAAGGAGACCACGCAAGAATACGGCGCGCCTCCTCTCCTGGCAGAACGAGCGAAGCAGGGCGAGCTCGATGCCGTTCTGAACTTCTGGCCCTACGCGGCGAGGCTCGAGGCCGAAGGTTTCACCCAGCTGATCGGGGTCGAGGACGTCGTGAGCGAGCTCGGCGCCAAGGGCGAGGTGGCCATGGTCGGCTATGTCTTCAGCGAAAGCTGGGGGAAGCAGAATCTTGAGGCAATTCAAGCATTTCTGCGGGCGGCGGCGAAGGCCGACGAGTTGCTCGCGACCTCCGACGAGCAGTGGGACCGGCTAAAGCCGATTATGGGCGAGAACGATCCTACCTTTAACGATAAGACCTTCGAGGCGCTGCGACGCCGCTATCGCGAAGGCATCCCCGAGCGCTCGGCGGCGGAGAATGAGTCCGACGCCAAGGTGCTGTATCAATTCCTGCGCGAACTTGGCGGCGAGAAGCTTGTCGGTCCCGGCACCGAGCTTGCTCCCGGCACGTTCTGGCATGGGGGCAAGCCTTGAGCGTGACCTTTGCCCGCGTTGACTCCGTGCCGAGGTCGCGCCTCTTGCGCGGACCTCTCGTCTCGGTGCTTTCGGTCGCGGGCTTCCTGCTCATTTGGTACATCGCCGCCGACATCGCGCAGAGCCGACTCCTGCCCGACCCTGTCGCCGTGCTCGAATATATCTACAAGGAGACGGTGCATGGCGATCTCTTGACCGAGCTTGGCATCACCTTGTGGCGTGTCGTGGCTGCCTTCGTGGTGGCGATGGCGATCGGCAGCGTGATTGGCCTTGCTATGGGGCAGATGCCGGCGCTCGATCGCGCGCTCGATCCCTGGTTGATCGTGCTGCTCAATCTCCCTGCGCTCGTCATCATCATCCTGGCTTATGTGTGGTTCGGCTTGAACGAGGCCGCGGCGATCGGCGCTGTCGCGCTCAACAAGATCCCCAACGTCATCGTCACCTTGCGCGAAGGCGCCCGCGCGCTTGATCCCGGTCTCGACGAGATGGCGCGCGCGTATCGGCTGTCGCCGATGAGCAAGCTGCGCAACGTTACACTACCGCAGCTCCAGCCCTACTTCGCGGCGGCGTCGCGAACCGGCATCTCGCTGATCTGGAAGATCGTGCTTGTTGTCGAGCTGCTCGGTCGACCGAACGGCGTCGGCTTCGAGCTTCATCTCAACTTCCAGCTTTTCAACGTGACGGCGATCCTCGGCTATACGCTCGCCTTCGTCGCCGTCATGCTGGCCATCGAATATTTGTTGGTGCAACCCATTGAACGACATTCAACACGCTGGCGTAACAAGCCGGTTTGAAATCCGCATCGAGGACAAGACGCATGTCGGGGCGGACGGCACGCTCATCCCCGCCATCCGCGACTTTGTTCTCGAGGTTAAGTCCGAGAGCATGACGGTGTTGATGGGCCCGTCGGGCTGCGGCAAGACCACGCTGTTGCGCATCGTCGCCGGCCTCGACAACCGCTTCGTCGGCGCGGTCGATGTCCCGGAAGGCGCGCGGATCGGCATGATGTTCCAGGAGCCTCGGCTTCTGCCTTGGCGGACGGTCAAGCAGAATATCGATCTCGTGGCGCCGCCCGGTTTCACGCAAGACGACCTGGAACGGCTCGCGCAGTCTGTCGGCATCGCCGACATGCTGCCGCGCTATCCGCAGGAGCTGTCGCTTGGGCTGGCGCGCCGCGTAGCGCTCGCCCGCGCCTTCGCCACCAAGCCCGACCTGTTGCTGCTCGATGAGCCGTTCGTGTCGCTCGACGAGCGCACGGCCGATCGTTTGCGGCGGCTCTTGCTCGAAGTGTGGCAGCAACGGCCGACCACGGCGATCCTCGTCACCCACAATGCGCGCGAGGCGATTATGCTCGCCGATCAGCTGGTCCTGCTCGCGCCACGTCCCACCCACGTCGTCGCGGTCGAGACCATCAAAGTGCCGCAAGCCGAGCGCGATCACGCCGTGGTCGAGGCGATCCACACCGACCTGTTGCGCCGCTTCCCCGGCAATTTCTCCAACAGCTAGCCCGCGGCCGCGGCTGCCCCAACCTTGCGCTGTTGGATGCCGAAGGACGGGTCGTAGGCCCACACCGACAGGGCCAGGAACAGCAGCGTGCACCCGCCGACAATGCCGAGCGCCTGCCAGTTGACCTCGAGATAGAAGGCGAAGCGGATCAGCTCGACCGCCCAGGTGAACGGGTTGTAGAGGCAGATGTAATAGAGCCAGAGGCTCCCCTCCCGCATCTTCCACAGCGGATACAGCGCCGACGAGGCGAAGAACATCGGGAAGATCACGAAATTCATGATGCCGGCGAAATTCTCCAGCTGCTTGATGGTCGAGGACAGCAGCATGCCGAGCGCGCCGAACATCAGGCCGGTCAGGATCAGCGCCGGCAGCGCCGCGAGATAACCCCATGGCGGCAGCTCAACGCCGCAGAAATAAGCGACCACGAGGAACGCATAGACCTGGAACAGCGAGACGATCACCCCGCCGAACAGCCGCGCCACGAGCAAAAACCAGCGCGGCAAGGGCGTCGTCAGCAACACTCGCATCGACCCCATCTCGCGGTCATAGACCATCGACAGCGAGCTCTGCATGCCCTGGAACAGCTGGATCATCGCCAGCAGGCCAGGCGTGATGTAGACGTCGTAGGTGATGTAGGTCTGATACGGCGGAATGATCGAGATGCCCAACGCCGCACGGAAGCCGGCGGCGAAAATAATGAGCCAAATCATAGGCCTGACCAGGGCCGCGAAGAACCGCTCGCGCTGCTGCAGGAAGCGCAGCAGCTCGCGCCAGACGATGCCGTAGAAGGCGCGGACGTAATGCATCATGCGGTGACATCCTCTTCCGTATCGCCGCCGATGAGCAGCGTGAACGCCCCGCCGAGATCCTTGGCGCCGGTTTCCGCCACCACGTCCTTCGCCACTCCGCGCGCCACGATCTTCCCGCGAATGATCACCAGCAGATCGTCGTCGGCTTGCACCTCGTCGAACAGATGCGTCGCCCACAACACGCCGATGCCGATATTGTCGGTGCGCGCCAGCTCATGCACATGGCGCACGATGGCCCGGCGCGTCGGGTCGTCGAGCCCGATGGTGGGCTCGTCGAGCAGAAGCAGCTTCGGGCTATGCAGGAGACTGCGGGCGATCTCGACCCTGCGCCGATGGCCGCCGTTCAGCGAACGCACACGCTCGTCGATGCGCTCCGCCATGTCGAGATTGGTCAGCGCCCGCAGCATGCGCTCGTCGGCTTCTTTCCGCTTGAGCCCGCGCAGCGCCGAAAAATAGCGCAGGTTCTGCTTGACGGTGAGGTCGAGGTCGAGCGTGGGC
>JBAUOI010000447.1:0-3228 GCA_049579665.1 Methyloceanibacter sp. | reverse complement strand
GCTTTATCGCTATCTCGGCAAGGAAAGCTATCGCGAGCTTGCCGAGCATGGCGCGCGCTATTTGGCGGCGTCTACGCTTCTCAATCAGCCCCGTCCGTTGCCCGGCATCCTTCTCGTCGATCGCGAGCTCGGCGAGGAACTGACCCACATCACCATTGTCGGTCATAAGGACTCTCCGGAAGCCGCGACGCTTCACGCGGCAGGCCGTGCGTTTCCAGCGCTCTACAAGCGCATCGATTGGTGGGATACGCGGGAAGGGCCGCTTCCCAATCCTGATGTCCAGTATCCCGAGCTGGATCAGCCGGCCGCCTTCGCCTGTAACAATCGCATCTGCTCGCAGCCGGTCCTCAATCCAGCCGACCTTGCCGGCACCGTTACCGGCATGTTGGCGGCGAGGACCGCAAATGAGATTGAATAGCGTTGTTACGCTTCGCGGCTAAGGCCTTGTAACCGCAAACCCCCTCGGCTATGAGGTCGGCCAGCTTGGCCAACAGCCCTCCTAAGAGCATGGATACCGAAGTCCCCAAGGAATCGCCGCGTCACGGCGCCAATATCGTCAGTATCTTCATTACCTCGCTCGCGGCGGCCATCGTTGTCGCCGGCGGGTTCGGCATCGTTTTCCAGGCCGGCATCGTTGCCGCCGCCGCCCGCTTGGGACTTGGAACGAGCTTCGTTTGGTTCGGAAGCGCAATCAACGCTGCCATGACCCTGTGGCTCGCGACATGGACCTTCGCCCGGTCCTGGCATGTCGAGCGGCGGCTGAAGGCCGGCCTTGAAGTGGACGAGCCCAAGCTCTCGATCTTGGCCAATTTCCGCGGCTCTTGAGCCCATTCCGCCGAGCAAAGGGGCGTAAAGCCGGTCGATTCTTCGCATGCGGCCGTCCGCAAAAGTCCTTATGCTCTAGCCAAAGCTGCGCAGTCTGGGGGAGTTCGACATGTCGATTTGGGGCAAGCTCGCAGGTGCCGCGGCGGGGCTCGCGATCGGAGGCCCGATCGGCGCTCTCCTCGGCGGCGTCGCCGGCCATTACGTCATCGATCGCGACAAGGAAGAGGACGGCCCGGCTGAGAACCAGGTGGCCTTCACCGTAGGCGTGATCGCGCTCGGCGCAAAAATGGCCAAGGCCGATGGCGTCGTCACCATGGACGAGGTCAACGCCTTCAAGGAAGTGTTCAAGGTGCCCGAGGGCGAGATGAAAAACGTCGCCCGCGTATTCAATCTCGCCAAGCAGGACGTGGCCGGCTACGAGGCCTATGCCGAGCAGCTCGCCACCATGTTCAAGGGCAACCGCAAGCTGCTCGAAGACGTGCTCGAAGGTCTGTTCCACATCGCCAAGGCCGACGACCAGTTGCACCCCAACGAGGAGCGGTTCCTGGCCGGCGTCGCCAAACGCTTCGGCATGACCGAGACCGAGTTCGCCTATGTCAAGGCGCGCCACATCGTCGCCGCCAAGCGCAATCCCTATGACGTGCTCGGCGTGAAGCCTTCGGTGACCAACGACGAGTTGAAGAGCCATTACCGCAAGCTGATCGCCGAGAACCATCCCGACAAGCTGATCGCGCGCGGCGTGCCGAAGGAGTTCGTCTCCATCGCCACCGAGAAGGTCGCGGCCATCAACGAGGCCTACGACCAGATCGCCAAAGAGCGCGGAATGTAGGCTTTTCTGAAAAACGTCATCCCGGCAAAAGCCGGGATCCAGGGAATAGGCTCCGCATTTAGCTGCTCTGGATTCCGGCTTGCGCCGGAATGACGGAGTCTGCTTCTAGAAACAATGACCGCCGCCCCCGACAGTCCGCTCGCCACTTTGTGGTGCCCGTCGCCGAACCGTGAGCCCAGACGCAATGGGCTCAAGCCCGACATGCTGATTCTGCATTACACCGGCATGGACTCGGCCGAGGCCGCGCTCGATTGGCTGTCGCGTCAGGAATCGGGGGTATCTTCCCACTATCTCGTCGACGAGGACGGGCGCATCGCCCAGCTCGTGCCGGAGTCCGAGCGCGCCTGGCACGCTGGCCAAAGCCGCTGGGCCGGCGAGACCGATCTCAATTCATGCTCGATCGGCATCGAGATCCATAATCCCGGCCACGATTTCGACTATCCGGATTTCGCCGACGCCGAGATGCGCGCCGTCGAGGCACTGTGCCACGACATCCTCGGCCGACACTCGATTCCGCCGCATCGCGTGCTGGCCCATTCCGATGTGGCGCCCGGCAGAAAACGCGATCCCGGCGAGAAATTCGATTGGCAGCGGCTCGCGCGCACGGGCATTGGCCTATGGGTCCCACCGGCTCCGGTCGAGGACGATCAAGGCTTGGGCCCTGGCGATGAAGGCGAGATGGTCGCTGCGCTGCAACGCGACCTGCTCGCCTATGGCTATGGCGTCGAGTTGACCACCACCTACGGCACCGGTCTGGAGAAGGTCGTCGAGGCCTTTCAGCGCCACTTTCGCCCGGCCCGCATCGACGGCCGCGCCGACAGATCGACGCGGGCGACGCTGGCGCGCCTGCTTGCCGCGCGCGCCGGCGCGGCCGTGGCTTGAGTCGGAGAGACGAAGTCTCCTAGTTGGTGACCTCGAAATCCATGCCTTCGAAGGTGTAGCGCGGCACTTGCGTCCAGATGCCGTCCTCCTGCACCGGGACCTTGTGCATCTTGACGTTGGCGACCTCGAGCTTGCCGGACTTGTCGTTCACCCAGAAGTCGATGTCGTAATACTCGTCCTTGCTGCCGGGCTTGCGGAAGTCGGTGCAGGCGAAATATTGGCCGTCCTTCTTCATGTGCCGGACCGGCTGATGCATCTCGACAAATTCGAGCGGCACGGCGTCGCCGGTCTTGTCGTCCTTGACCACCAAATTGCCGTTCTCATCCTTGTTCTCGGCGATATAATTGTGGATCGCGCTCATCACGTGCCAGGCGCGCCGCACCTCCATGTCGCCCGGATGCTCCTGCACCGGCAGCCACCACCACGCGACCGGCATGCGGGTGATCATGTAATAGCCGTCGCCGTCCTGCTTCGGGCCTTTCTGCACCCGGATATCCATCAGGGTCAGCTTGTCGCCTTCGGGCTTCAACCAGAAATCGATGGCGTATTGCTTTTTCGGCGTGTCCTTGTCGTGGAAGATGACATTGGCGAACCAGCCATAGCCTTCCATGCCGCGCACGCCCTTGATCTGCTCAAAGACGAGATTGAGGTCGGTGTCGAGCTTGGGATCGCGGAATACGAAGGTGCCGTCC
>JBAUOI010000446.1:0-15245 GCA_049579665.1 Methyloceanibacter sp. | reverse complement strand
GTGCTCGAGGTGATAGCCGACATTGTGCGGCAAGATGAAGAACGCTTCGAGCCCGGTCGGGATGGTGGTCCGGGTGATCGAATATTCCTCCTCCTCGCTCTCCACCGCGCTGTGCTCGCAGATGATGCGGACATACTGGACGAAGATGTGCCAGGTGCAGAACGGGATGAGCCAGTAGAGAAGGAAACCGAGCCACGCGTCGAACAAGGTCAAGGCCCCGGCGGCAAGCGCGTAGAAAGCGAGCTTGGCCGCGACCATCCAGTGCGGCGAAGGGACCAGAAACGAACCCACCACTCCTCTGACGATCCAGAACATCCCTGTAAAGAAGAAAGCCCGGCGCAACAGCACCAGCGCCAAGCCGAGCCTTGTCTTGGGAAACACCCAACCAGGCTCCAACTCTCCCATGGCGTCGTGAGTGTACCAGATGTGCCGGTTTCCATCGCCCGGGAGGTTTGTGTATTGGTGATGCGTTCCGTGAAATTTGCGGAAGCCCTCGACCGACGCGAATGTCGGCCACATCAGGAACAGGTTCGCAAACAGGTCGTTCTGCCAGCGCGTCGGCAGATAGCGGTAATGCGAAGCGTCGTGTCCCAGGATCAGAAGCGCGTGTTGGCGCGATCCGATCACCATGACCGCGAGCAGATACAATGCGGGGTGCCAAAAATGCGCGCAGAGAGCGATCGCCCCGGCGACCGCCGCCCAGTCTAGCGCGGTTGCGGCGAGGGCTCTTTCCGGCTGCAGCGTGGACAATTCTTTGATCTTCGCCGCCGGCAGCCGCTCCGGGATTGCCCTGCTCGTGTTGTGCGGATGGACAATGACGGGGTTTTTGGAAATATCCTCGTTGGGATTCTGCGCCCTGAGAAACGCGATCGCCTTATTGATTTGGCTAAGGGGCTGCATTGGTGCCTTACGCAGGACTGCGGAAAAAACCATTTCCCTTCATACTGGGGCAATCTTAGGGCGGCGCGAGGAATATGGCTACGAGCTGGATTCCGAGGCGTTGCGGGATCGGTTTGATCTGCCTCAAAGCGCTCACTGTTGGAGAAGTACGAAAATTGTCCATGCTCAATCCTGATCGAAATGCCGCTACCCCTCATGTTTATGTGTGGGATCCCTTCGTAAGGCTATTCCACTGGACCTTGGTCGTGGCGTTCACGGTCGCCTATCTCACCGAGGACGATCTCCTCAAGGTGCATGTCTGGGCCGGCTACGTGGTCGGTGCGCTGGTTGTGGCGCGCTTGATCTGGGGCTTCGTCGGGCCAGCGCATGCGCGCTTCTCGGATTTCATTTACGCGCCGGCCGAAACGCTGCATTATCTCCGCGACCTCGTGCTGTTCGGCGCCGAGCGGCATCTCGGCCATAGCCCGGGCGGCGGCGCCATGGTCGTGCTCCTGCTCGTGTTTCTCGCCGCTACGGTGGTCACCGGCCTCGTGGTCTATGGCGGAGACCAGCAAGCGGGGCCGCTTGCCGGCATGTTCACCAAGGCCACCGGCGAAGCCATGGAAGAGGTGCATGAGGTGATCGCCAACATCACGCTCGCCCTGGTGTTGGCCCATGTCGCTGCTGTCGTGCTGGCGAGCTTCGTGTTCCGCGAGAATTTGGTCCACGCCATGATCAGCGGCTACAAGCGTCCCTGACGCGGACAGAGCGCTAATCCTCTTCGCCGAAGCCGTTCTCGACAAGCTTGATCAAGGCTTCGAGCGCAGCCTGCGCCTCGGGCCCTTCCGCTTCGATCAGGATGGTGTGGCCTTGGCCTGCTGCGAGCATCATCAGCCCCATGATCGAGGTACCGCCGACCGTGTGGCCTTCGCGCGTCACGCGCACTTCAGCCGTGAAGCCCGAGGTGCAGCGGACGAACTGCGCCGAGGCCCGCGCATGCAATCCCTTCTTGTTGGGAATCACCACCTCGGCGAAATAGAGCCCCGAACGGCGCTCCTTCGGATTGTCGCGGAGCTTTACCACGCTCTAGTTCGCCGCGAGGATCTGGCTGGCCACGCTGATATATTTGCGCCCGGCTTCCTGCGCTTGAGTGATGGCCTCTTGCAGCTTGCACTCGCCCCTGACGCTCGCAAGCTTCACCAGCATCGGCAGATTGACGCCGGCAATGACTTCGACATTGGCCCGCTCCATCGCCGAGATGGCGAGGTTAGACGGCGTGCCGCCGAACATGTCGGTGAGGACCACGACGCCCTTGCCGCTGTCGACTCTCGCGAGCGCTGTCAGCATGTCGCTTCGCCTGACGTCGAGATCGTCGTCGGGTCCGATCGAGATGGTCTCGATCTGCTCTTGAGGTCCGACCACGTGCTCGAGCGCGGCACGAAATTCGTGCGCGAGCCTGCCATGCGTGACGATGACGACACCGATCATGTTGCCCCTTGGGTCGAGTCCGCCTGCTGCAAGGCTGCTATCTTTGTCGGGAGAGGGGGTGGTCGCACCTGCGTTCCTCCCTTAATTGGCATTGTCCGGCGCTGCCCGCAAGAGCGCCATTTTGAGCTTGAGCGGGGCTGAGGCCTCGAACGGCGCAAGCTTCAGGCTGGGGAGGGGAACGCCTGCGATCACCGTCTTTTCTTCCGATTCCGGCGGCATTCGCGGCACGTCCTTACCGCTGACGAGGTCGCAAATGAGCACAAGCTCGGCATCCGGAACGAACGGCACCTGCATGATGCCAAGCCCTCTCACTTCGATCATTCCGGCAATCGTCGGTGGCACCGAGGCGGTCAGCGTCCCATCCAGATTCGCTGCGACGTAGACCTGATCGTCGGCCACGAGGCCCGGGCGCAGCACGCCATCGCCCGGGAGCGCCAGGAATCTGAGAGCTAGGTCCGATTTGCCCGCGCCGGGGCTGCCGCGCAACAATGCGCCGCGCCGCCCGAGCGCCACGCAGGTGCCATGGACCAGCTCGCGCGCCTCTTTCAAACATGCCTCTCGTGTCGCTTATCAGGTTGCCGGCAGCCGGATCACGAAGCGCGCGCCGCCGCTCTTGCCGTCGCCTTTGCCGCGCCACATGCCGGCCGGCGGGCGGTTTTCGGCATAAAGGCTTCCGCCATGCGCCATCACGATCTGGCGCGAGATGTTGAGCCCGAGCCCGGAGTTCTGCCCGAAATTCTCCTGCGGGCGGTCGGTGTAGAAGCGCTCGAAAATGCGCTCGAGGTTCTCCGAGGGAATGCCCGGTCCCTCGTCCTCGACCGCGATCTGGATCTCCGGCCCGATCCTGCGGGCCAAGACCGCGACCCTGCCGCCAGGCGGCGAGAACGAGATCGCGTTGTCGAGCAGATTGATGACGACCTGGCTCAACCGGCTGTCATGGCCCAACACGCGATAGGGCTTCGCGCCCGAAGCGTAGGCGATGTCGAACACGACTTCCGGTGTATCGTCGCGGTGGATGTCGTTGAACAGCGATACCGTGGTGCGCAACAGATCGGCCATGTCGACAGCCTTGGCGTCCTCACGCGCCAGCTCGGCATCGAGCCGCGACGCGTCGGAAATGTCGCTGATCAGGCGGTCGAGCCGCCTGACATCGTGCTTGATGATCTCCATCAGCCGCTCTTTCGAGTCGTCGGTCTTGGCGAGCGGCAGCGTCTCGGTCGCGCTTCGCAAGGAGGTGAGCGGGTTCTTCAGCTCGTGCGCAACGTCGGCGGCGAAGCTCTCGATGGCGTCGATTCGCTTGTACAGCGCGTTGGTCATGTCGCGCAGCGCGCCGGAAAGATGGCCAATCTCGTCGGTGCGGTCGGTGAAGTCGGGGATCTCGGCGCGCGCCTTGACGCTGTGGCGCACCCTCTCGGCCGCCGACGCGAGCCGTTGCACCGGGCCGGCGATGGTATTGGCGAGGATCACCGAGAGCACGATGGTGACGGCGGCCGCGAACAGCGACACCCGCACGATGCCCCAGCGCTCCGCTGCGACGATATTGTCGATATCGCCGCCGCGGGTTGACAGCAGCAACACGCCAAGCACGGCGCGCATGCGCTGGATCGGCACGGCAACCGACACCACGAGCTCGCCCTTGTCGTTGATGCGGACGATCGGCACCGAGGTTCCGGTCAGAGCGGTCGCCACCTCGGGATAGGCCTTGCCGTTGGCGCCGCCGATCTCGGTATAAAGCGGCAGATCGTATTGCCGCATATGCGTCTTCGCCGCCTGCCAGAATCTGGTCAGCACGTCCGGCTCTTCGGCGTCGGGCGCCGGCAGGTCGTAGCGCAGCACCTCGCCGCGCGAATAAAAGGTATCGGAATCGAGGATCAACGCGCCGTCGCGGTTGTAGATGCGCGCGCGGCTTCCCGTCGGCTTCACCAGCGGGCGCAGGATCGGCGCGGCGCGCTCGGGGTCGATGGCGAATTCCAGCGAGTTGGACAGCGTGTCGTCGTCGACGCCCGGCTGGCCCTGCTCCTGCTCGAGCAGCTTCTCGGGGTCGAGTTGAATTTCGTTGGTGTCGACGCCGGCGGAAGCGGCGATGGCGCGGGCGATGATCTCGCCCTGCGTGAGCAGGCTCTGCACCTTGGCGTCGATCAGCCCCGCGCGGAACTGGTTGAGATAGAGGATGCCCGAGACGAGAATCGCCAGCCCGATAAGGTTGAGCACGACGATGCGCCGCGTCAGGCTGGAGAATCCATTCCGGAAAGGCAGATGCTCGGAGAGCCAGCCGAAGCCGCGCAAGCCGCGGTCGCGGGCCATCTTCAGCGCGCGGCGGGCGCGCGCCTTCAGAGTTGCGGCGTCAGGCCGTTGCCAGGACCTGTCGGCCTCGGCGGTCATCGATTAGACCCACCCGTCACTCTTTGAACCGGTAGCCCACGCCATACAGCGTCTCGATCACGTCGAAGCTATTGTCGACGGCCTTGAACTTCTTGCGCAAGCGCTTGATGTGGCTGTCGATGGTGCGGTCGTCGACATAGACTTGGTCGTCATAGGCGGCATCCATCAGCGCGTCGCGGCTTTTCACCACGCCGGGCCGGGCCGCCAGCGATTGCAGGATCAGGAACTCGGTGACGGTCAGCGTGACCGGACGGTTGTCCCACACGCAAGTATGCCGCTCCGGGTCCATCTTCAGCTTGCCGCGCTCGAGCACCTTCGATTTGTCCTCGACCACGCCGGCCGCCGCATCGCGGGGCTGCGCCCGGCGCAACACCGCCTTCACCCGCTCGACCAACAGCCGTTGCGGGAAGGGTTTGCGGATGAAGTCGTCAGCGCCCATCTTGAGCCCGAACAACTCGTCGATCTCCTCGTCCTTCGAGGTCAGGAAGATCACCGGCAGCTCGCTCCGCTGTCGCAGGCGGCGCAGCAGCTCCATGCCGTCCATGCGCGGCATCTTGATATCGAGGATGGCGAGGTCGGGCGGGCTCTCGGCAAAGCCGTCGAGCGCGCTTGCGCCGTCGTTGTAAGTCTGGGTCTTATAACCCTCCGCCTCGAGCACCATGCGCAAGGAGGTGAGAATGTTACGATCGTCGTCGACAAGTGCAATTGTTGGCATTGTGGGGGGCCCTTGCGGCGATTGACGTGGTTAAGGGTGCAGGGTTCAGGGCTGCGGTTGATTATGGCAGCTTTGGGGCGCGTTACGCCACCCGTCATTACCGTGGTGCAACAATTATCGTGGTGGCGCAAGTGAATAAGTCTTCAGAAATGCCCGCAAAATCCGAGATTGCGGCCTCTGCTCGTGCGCTCGTGCGCCGCGCCTTCAAGGGGTCTCTGGCGACCATCGACGCGCGAAACGGTTATCCTTACGCGTCCCTTATCACGCTCGGCACCCACACTTCCGGCGCGCCGACCTTTCTCATTTCCAACCTCGCGCGTCACACGGCGAACCTCGCCTCTGATGAGCGCGCCTCGATCATGGTCGATGAGACGGGCGCCCTCGCCGATCCGCTGCAAGGGGCGCGCGTCACAATCTACGGCAAAGCGGAGCGAGCCTCGGAGGAGGGGGTGAGGCGGAGATTTCTCGTGCGTCACCCGGAGGCGGCCTTCTATGCCGACTTCCCGGATTTCGCCTTTTGGACGCTCAAGGTCGAGGGCGCGCATTACATCGGCGGCTTCGGCCGCATCTTCGATCTCGCGTCGAACGATCTCCTCGTGCCGCTCGAAGGCGCTCAGGACCTGATCGAGGCTGAGCCCGGCATCGTCGAGCATATGAACGAGGACCATGCCGACGCGCTCGAGCTCTACGCCACTGCCCTCGCCGACGCTTCCGCGGGTCCCTGGCGCATGGTGGGCATCGATCCCGAAGGCTTCGACATCGTGCTCGAGGGCTCGGGCCGGCGCGTGATGTTCGCCCAGCCGATAACCAGCCCTGTTGAAGCCCGCAAAGAACTTGTCAGGCTCGCGGCGGAAGCCCGCGCGGGGCGGCAATAGGCTGACTTGGAGCGCCGTCCCCTCAGAGCTTGCCTTGAAAGCATTGCAAGAACGGTGCTAGCAAGGGGCAGCCTTTTCCATCCAAGCCAACCTTGCAAGCTGGGGATTCCGCCGCATGAGCGTTCAGTCGAAGATTGTGCCCGGAGGCGCCAAGACCACCAATCCGAAAGTGCTCGCCTTCGTCGAAGAGGCGAAAGCGCTGTTCAAGCCCGAGAATGTCGTGTGGTGCGACGGATCCAAGGAGGAATATCAGCATCTCCTGAAGACGCTGGTCGATGGCGGCACGGCTCTGTGGCTCGACCCCGAAAAGCGGCCGAACTCGATCCTGGTGCGCTCGGACCCGCTCGACGTCGCGAGAGTCGAGGACCAGACCTATATTTGCTCCAAGAGCAAGGATGACGCGGGCCCGACCAATAACTGGTTCGATCCCGCCGAGATGAAGGCGACACTCCTCAAGCTCTATGATGGCGCCATGGCCGGCCGCACCATGTATGTGCTGCCTTATTCCATGGGCCCGGTGGGCTCGCCGATCGCCGGCATTGGCGTGATGGTCACGGATAGCGCCTACGCCGCCGCCAACATGCACATCATGACCCGCGTCGGCGAAAAGGTGTGGAAGGCGCTCGGCAACAGCGAGGATTTCGTGCGCGGCATGCACACCGTGGGCTATCCGCTTTCCACGCCAACCACCGCCGACGTTCCCTGGCCCTGCAACAAGACCAAGTACATCTCGCACTTCCCTGAGACACGCGAGATCTGGTCTTATGGCTCCGGCTATGGCGGCAACGCGCTGCTCGGCAAGAAGTGCCATGCGCTGCGCATAGCCTCGGTGAAAGCGCGCGACGAGGGCTGGATGGCCGAGCACATGCTCATCCTCAAGCTCACCAACCCGGAAGGGAAATCGAAATTCATCGCCGCCGCCTTTCCGAGCGCCTGCGGCAAGACCAATCTCGCCATGTTGACACCGACCATCCCCGGCTGGAAGGCCGAGACCATCGGCGACGATATTTGCTGGATGAAATTCGGCGAGGACGGACGGCTCTACGCCATCAATCCGGAAACGGGCTTCTTCGGCGTGGCGCCCGGCACCTCGGACGAGTCGAACGCCAACGCCATGAAGACGCTCCATGCCAACTGCATCTATTCCAACGTCGCGCTGACCGACGACGGCGATGTGTGGTGGGAGCAGATGGGCTACGTCCCGGAGCACACCGTCGATTGGATGCGCCGCTCCTGGACGCCATCGTCGGGACGTCCCGCCGCGCACCCCAACGCGCGCTTCACCGCGCCGGCCGCGCAATGCCCGGTGATTGCCAAGGAATGGGAAGACCCCAAGGGTGTGCCGATCGACGCCATCCTGTTCGGCGGGCGCCGCGCCACGGTTGTGCCGCTCGTCACCGAGGCGCTCAACTGGCTGCACGGAACGTTCCTAGGCTCGATCATGGCGTCGGAGAAGACGGCTGCCGCCGCCGGCAAGATCGGCGATCTCCGCCGCGATCCGATGGCGATGCTTCCCTTCTGCGGCTACCACATGGGTGACTATTTCGCCCATTGGGTGAAGATGGGCGAGAAGGGCGGCGCCAAGATGCCGAAGATCTTCTACGTCAACTGGTTCCGCAAGAACGGCGACGGCAAGTTCATGTGGCCGGGCTATGCCGATAACAGCCGCGTGCTGAAATGGATCTTCGAGCGCTGCGACGGCTCGGCCAAGGCGGTCGATACGCCGATCGGCAAACTGCCGGCGGAAGGCTCGCTCGATGTGAGCGGCCTGAAGGTCAAGCCCGAGGATCTGCAAGAGCTGACCCACGTGGACAAGGAAGGCTGGAAGGCCGAGCTGCCGCTGATCAAGGAGCATTTCGCCACCTTCGGCGCGAAGCTGCCCAAGGCGCTCAGCGACGAGCTCTCAGCCCTCGAGAAGCGGTTGGGCTAATCCGGACGTAGGGTCGGCAACGGCGCGTGCCGTTACCCACGCGAATTGAAAGCGGTGGGCACGGCGCTAAAGCACCTTTGCCCACCCTACGCCTCTTGCCGCGTCGTGCGCTTCCCCTTAGGCAAGGCGCATGAGCAAGGGCAAAAGCGTCGTCGCGGCCGGGCATGAGCTCACCGCGCAGGCCGCCGCGGAAATCCTGCAAGACGGCGGCAACGCCTTCGATGCGGTGCTCGCCGGCGTGTTCATGACCTTCGTCGCCGAGGCGGTGTTCTCTTCCCCTGGCGGCGGCGGCTTTCTCATGGCGCGCAGGGCCGGGAGCGACGCCTCCCGCCTGTTCGATTTCTTTACCGAGACTCCGCTCAAGCGCCGCCCGGCGAGCGAGGTCGAGTTCTTTCCGATCTACGCCGATTTCGGCCCAGCCAAACAGGAGTTTCACATCGGGCTCGGCTCGAGTGCCACGCCCGGCGTGGTACCTGGCCTGTTTGCCATCCACGCGGCGCTCTGCAGTCTGCCGATGAAGCGCCTGGTCGAGCCCGCCATGCGCGCGGGCCGCGCCGGCTTCCCATTGAGCGCGTTCCAAGCCTATCTCTTCACCGTGATCGCCCCGATCCTCACCGCCAGCGAGAGCGTGGCGCGGATCTTCGCGCCGAGCGGCAAGCCGATGACGGCCGGCGAGACCTTCCGCAATGAAGGACTTGCCGAATGCCTCGAATGGCTCGCCGAGGAGGGCGCGCGGCTCTTCTTGGACGGCGATGTCGGCCGAGCCATCGTGGCGGAGTCGCTCGCGCGGGGTGGCCATCTCACCCAAGTCGATCTCAAGCGCTACCATGTCGAGCTGCGCGAGCCGCTGTATTGGCGTCACAAGGGCGCAAGCATCGCGCTCAACCCGCCGCCCGCCGCGAGCGGCGCCCTGATCGCCTTCGGCCTCGCTTACCTCGAGACGCTTGCCGAACATGGACGCGCCATCGATGCGCTGGCGCTGCGCGCTGCGATGGAGGCCACCAACGCCGCGCGGGCCACGCACGGCGAAGGGCTCGCGCAACGCCTCGCCGGCGGCGCGCTCAAGAACCAGATGCGCGAAGCCGCGCGTCATCCTCAAGCTTATCGCGGCACCACCCATGTCAGCGTCATCGACGCCGACGGCAACGCCGCCTCGGTCAGCCTGTCAAACGGCGAGGGCAATGGATATATCGTCGGCAAGTTCGGCTTCATGCTGAACAACATGCTGGGCGAGGAGGATCTTTCGGCCGGTGGCCTCGGTGCGTGGCGCGAGGGCACGCGCATGTCGTCCATGATGGCGCCGACCATCATCTTGCAGAGAGACGGCACGGTGACGGCGCTGGGAACCGGCGGCTCCAACCGCATCAGGAGCGCGATCCTTCAGGTCGCGGTCAATCTGCTCGACCACGGCATGAGCCTCGACGCCGCGATCGAAGCGCCGCGCCTGCATGTCGAGCGTGACGGCACGGTGAGCTTCGAGCCGGGGCTGCCCGAGCAGGTTCAAGCCGAGCTTCGCGCGCTCGAAGAGAAAGCGCATGCCTGGCCGCAGGCGAATCTGTTCTTCGGCGGCGTACATGCCGCGCGGCGGCATGGTAAGGGTGGCGTCGAAGGCGCCGGCGATCCGCGCCGTCAGGGTGTGGCGCGCATCGTGTGAGGGACCGCTTTGGTCCGATCACCTGCGCGTGTGTTTCCTTTTCTCGGCGATGTCTCTAAACATGACGCTCAGCAGGCAGGGAACGAAAGCGCCATGAAGAACGCCGTCGCCATACGCCATGTCGCCTTCGAGGATGCGGGAACGCTTGAGCCCGTACTGAAGGATCGCGGCATCGCGCTTCGCTATCTCGAAGCCGGTGTCGACGATCTCAGTCCGGCCAAGGACACCGACCTTCTCGTCGTGCTCGGCGGTCCGATCGGCATCTACGAGTTCGACCGCTATCCCTTCATCAAGCACGAGCTGGCGATCATCGAGGCGGCGCTGAAGAAGGGCGTGCCAGTGATCGGCATTTGCCTCGGCTGCCAGGCGCTCGCCGCTGTGCTCGCCGCGCGCGTCTATCCCGGCAAGCAAAAGGAGCTTGGCTGGGACGAGATGACGCTAACCGAGGAAGGCAAGTCCTCGCCGCTCGGCGCCATCGAAGGCGTGCGCGTGCTGAACTGGCATGGCGACACCTTCGACCTGCCGACAGGCGCGACGCGGCTCGCCTCGACCGCGATCACGCCGAACCAAGCCTTCACCTACGGTCCCAAGGTGCTCGCGCTGCAATTCCATGTCGAGCTGCCCGAGCGCGATCTGGAGAAATGGCTGATCGGCCATACGCTCGAGCTTGCCAATTCCAAGGTCGATCTCGGCAAGCTGCGCGCCGAGACCGCGCGCTATGCGCCCGGCGCCAACGCGGCGAGCCAGCGTGTCTTCAACGATTGGCTCGACGGCGCGGCCTGATCTTCTTAGAGCGGGGTTTGCACTGCGGGCTCAGGCCGCGGCACCACCGTTTCGCCGGGCGTGGTCGGAAGGTCGCGGGTATCGGGCGACTTGGTGTCGTCGCCTTTGGCGTTCCACCAAGTCGAAGCGTAGCTCACCCCGCCGCTCCGCTTGGTGAGGTGGGTAACCATCTCCTCGCCGGGATAATAGTAGACCGTCCAAGGCCCGACGATCGACTTCGGCACGGCGCGCCAGGTGATCAGCACTTCGTCGCCGGGCTTCACGTCGCCCTTCTTGACCTCTTTCACCTGGAGCTTGGCGAGATAGCCCGGCAGCTCCTCTCCGGTCTGCTCGTCCGTGGTCACGCTCGTGCAGGTCACCGACACCACGCGCATGAGTGCCACGACATCGCTTTTCTCCATCAGCTCCTCTTCGGTCATCGGCGCCGGCAAAGCGAGCGCCGGCGTCGCGGCGAGGCAAGCAAGAACGAGCAAGTTGAGAAATTTCAAATGGCGCATCGGGCCTCCTAACACATCACGCGGAACAGGGCGCTACTTCGTTTTGGGAATTTCCACGGTCTCGCCGGGTTTGGTCGGCAGCTCGGTGATGACGGCCTTGCTCACGAAATTGCCGCGGCCGTTCCACCAGGTGGTAGTGTATTCGCCGTCGCCGCCCGTGAGATGAGTCCACACCATCTCGCCCGGATAGTAGTAGACCGTCCAGGGCCCCAACAGGCCGGTCGGGATTGCATGGAAATTGATATTGACCGTGTCGCCCTTCACGTCCTCGCCTTTGATTACCTCGATCAGCTCGGCGCGCGCGCTATAGCTCGGCAAATCCTCGCCGGTGCGGTTGTCCTTGGTGACGCCGATGCAGGTGACCGACTTGATGCGGACCAGAGCCACGAGGTCGCTCTTCTGAAGGAGGTCGCTTTCTGACATTGGCGCCGGCAACGCGGCCACCATCCCCGCCCTCAGACCTAGGCAGAGCAAGACAGCGGAAAGCATAACGAGGCGGCGCATGGGACCTCCCGAGGGTCTCGATAGTTTACTGTCCCGTGCGCCTTGGCATAAGGGGCGCCGCGAACCCCGGGAGGAGCCATCGATGGTGAATATCTATCTGTTTATCGAGCTACTGCACACCGCCAACGCCGTCGCAACGGTCGACACGCTGAAAGCGATGCAGATGCAGAACTGCAAATTCGCCAATGTGGTCGTGCTGTCGGACGAGAAGCTGGTGGCGCAGCTCGACTGCAACGACTCGACCGATGGCGACAGGGTGCTGCTGAACCAGATCGCCAAGGTCGACGGCGTGGTGCAGACCAACATCATCGCCGTGGTCCGCCCGGTGAAGCATTAAGCGCTTTGTGCGTCAATCGCGGTCGCGCAGACCCGTCACGCCTTCGCGCCGCGCGCAATGCACGCAGCAATAGATCGAGCCCTCATGCTCGACGCCATGCCCTATGACGCGGCAGCCGCAATGCGGGCAGACCGGCGCCAGCATATGGATCGCGCATTCGAAGCTGTCGAAGACTAGGGTGCGGCCGCCCATCTTTACCTCGAAGCTCTTGTCGTAATCGTTGCCGCATTGCTCGCATCTCGCCATGGCACTCTCCCCTGGCTGTGCTGAAGCACACCTAACTCTGGTAGAAATCGTGCCGTTCCACAACCTCCGTGTACGGCATATCCCCAAATTTCAATGCGCGGCTTCCCAATTGTCGCCGGCCCGGGCGTCCACTTTTAGCGGCACTTTGAGCTGCAAGGCAGGCTCCGGCGCCGTCTCCATGACCGATTGCGCCACCTCCATGGTCTTGTCGACCTCGCCCTCGGGCGCCTCGAACACCAGCTCGTCATGCACCTGCATCAGCATGCGGGCCGACAAGCCGGCTTGCGCCAGCGCCGGTCCCATGCGGATCATGGCGCGGCGGATGATGTCGGCGGCGGAGCCCTGGATCGGCGCGTTGATCGCGGCGCGCTCGTAATTGCCGCGGAGCGACGGGTTCTTGGTGTTGATCTCCGGGTAATGCACCTTCCGCCCGAACAGCGTCTTGACGAAGCCGGTGCGCCGCGCCTCGGCCTTCATCGCCTCCATGTAGTCGCGAATGCCGGGGAAGCGCTCGAAATAGGTCTTGATATAGGCGCCGGCCTCGCTCCTGGAGATGCCGAGCTGCGCGGCGAGGCCGACCGAGGAGATGCCGTAGATGATGCCGAAATTGATCGCCTTGGCTTTGCGGCGGATGCCGGGGTCCATGCCCTTGATCGGCACGCCGAACATCTCGGACGCCGTCATGGCGTGAATGTCGAGCCCGTCGGCAAAGGCTTGGCGCAGCGTCGGCGTGTCGGCCATATGCGCAAGCACGCGCAGCTCGATCTGGCTGTAATCGGCACTGATCAGCTTCTTGCCTTTCTCGGCGACGAAGGCCTTGCGGATGGCGCGGCCCTCCGCCGTACGCACCGGGATGTTCTGCAAGTTCGGCTCGACCGATGAGAGCCGCCCCGTGGTGGTCGCGGCCAGCGCGTAGGAAGTATGCACGCGCCCCGTCTCGGGATGGATGTAAGCGGGTAGCGCGTCGGTATAGGTGCTCTTGAGCTTCGCCAGCACGCGCCAGTCGAGCACCTTGCGCGGCAACTCGTGGCCCTCCGCGGCAAGCTCTTCGAGCGCCGCCGCATCCGTGCTCCAGGCGCCGGTCTTGGTACGGCGTCCGCCGGGCAAACTCATCTTGTCGAACAGGATCTCGCCGAGCTGCTTGGGCGAGGCGATGTTGAAATCCTCGCCGGCAAGCTCTCTGATCTCGTCCTCGAGCCTGGCGATGGTCTGGGCGAAGGACAGCGAGAGAGACGCCAGAGTCGCCTTCTCGACCTTGACGCCGCACCGCTCCATCTCGGCGAGCACGGACGCGAGCGGCCGCTCCAACGTCTCGTAGACCGTGGTGACGGCTTCGGCCGCGAGCCGGGGTTTCAGGACCATCCAGAGCCGCAAGCCGATATCGGTCTCCTCGCCGGCATATTCGGCGGCGCGCGCCACCTCGACGCGGTCAAGCGCGACCGCGTTGCGCCCCGTCCCCATGATCTCCTTCTCGGTCAGGCAGGTATAAGAGAGGAGACGCCCCGCAAGCTCGGCGGGCAGATGCTCTGCGCGGCCGGCATCGAGCGCATAGGAGATCAGGCAGGGATCGTCGATGCTCGTAAGCGCTATGCCGTAGCGCGCGAGCGCCACCATGTCGAACTTGGCGTTCTGTACGATCTTGAGCACGCTCTCGTCTTCCAGGATCGGCTTGAGCAGATCGAGTGCCGCGCGCATGGGGATCTGCGCGATCGTGTCGCCGCCGAGATCGAGCCCGTCGCCCGCGCGATGGGCGAGCGGCACGTAGGCCGCGTGGCCCGGCACGAGCGCGAGCGCCACGCCGACCAGCTCACCCTGCATCGGGTCCGACGAATTGAGCTTCGCCCTGAAGGAGAAATGGCCCTGATAGCGCGCAGCCTCCAGCAGATCGGCAAGACGCGCGATTTCCGTCACCGTCTCGTAATTCGCGCGGTCGAAGGGGATGGCTTCCAGCCGGGCAGCGCGCTCGACGGCGAGTTGCGCCGGCGAGCCGCCCTCGGTCTTGCGCTGCGGAGCCACCGCCGGCCCGCGGGGACTACGCCGCAAAGGATGGTCGTAGTCGTCCTTCTTCTTCCGCTGTGGGGTGGTCGAAGGCGTCATGCCTTCGGGCAGCTCGGCGCCGAGCCCTTCGGCCACGCGGCGGAGCAGCGTGGTGAATTCGAGCTTGCGCATGAAGGCGGTAAGCGCCTCCGCGTCGGGCGCGCGCACCGCCGTTTCGGCCAGGGTCACCTCGACCGGCACATGTGTATCGAGAATGACCAGCGCCTTCGACAGCCGCGCCTGGTCGGCGAACGTGATCAGGCTCTCGCGGCGTTTGTCCTGTTTGATCTCCGAGGCGCGGTCGAGCAGCGTTTCGAGATCGCCATATTCGTTGATGAGCAGCGCCGCGGTTTTCACCCCGATCCCCGGCACGCCCGGCACATTGTCCGAGGAATCGCCGATCAGCGACTGCACCTCGACGACCTTTGCGGGCGGCACGCCGAAGCGCTCGATTACCTCGGCCTCGCCGATCGCCTTGTTCTTCATCGTGTCGTACATGATGATGCCGGGCTGCACGAGCTGCATCAGGTCCTTGTCGGAGGAGACGATGGTCACGTCGGCGCCGGCCTGCACCGCCTCCAGCGCATAGGTGGCGATGATGTCGTCGGCCTCGTAGCCTTCCTGCTCGATGCAGGCGACGTTGAAGGCGCGCACGGCGTCGCGCACCAGCGGGAATTGCGGAATGAGATCGCCAGGCGGCTCGGGTCGATTAGCCTTGTAGCCGTCGAACAGATCGCTCCTGAAGGTCTTGGCGGAATAGTCGAAGATCACCGCGATATGCGTCGGCGGCGCGAGTTCGCCCGTCTCGCGCAACAGCTTCCACAACATGGCGCAGAAGCCGTGCACGGCGCCGACGGGCAGCCCGTCAGACGGGCGCGTCAGGGGAGGCAGCGCATGATAGGCACGGAAGACGTAACC
>JBAUOI010000445.1:0-3525 GCA_049579665.1 Methyloceanibacter sp. | reverse complement strand
TTCTGCGGCATCAGTCCGGGCTAGCAAACAACGCTCGCCCGGTCGTTTTCCCTTATCTCAATCCAAGAGTTACGCGAACCGAAGGGCGGGCCTCACGCCGAAGAGGCTTGGTCTGTCGTGCTTAAACTTTACAACACGCTCACCCGTAAGAAGGATGACTTCCGGCCGCTCGATGCCGGCAACGTCCGCATGTATGTCTGCGGACCGACGGTCTACGACTTCGCGCATATCGGCAATGCCAGGCCGGTGATCGTTTTCGACGTGCTGTACCGCCTGTTGCGCCACCTCTACGGGTCGGAGCATGTCACCTATATTCGCAACATCACCGACGTCGACGACAAGATCAACGCGCGTGCCGCGCAGGACTATCCCGATTTGCCGCTCAACGAGGCGATCCGCCGCGTGACGGAGAAGACCGAGGCCCAGTTCCACGCCGATATGGCCGCGCTCGGCGCGCTCGATCCGACTGTCGAGCCGCGGGCGACCGAGCATATCGAGCAGATGAAGGCGATGATCGAGCGTCTGGTCGAGAATGGCTGCGCCTATGTGGCCGAGGACCACGCGCTGTTCCATGTCGCCGCCATGGCCGATTACGGCAAGCTCTCAGGCCGCTCGCTCGACGAGATGATCGCCGGCGCCCGGGTCGAGGTCGCCCCGTTCAAGAAGGACCCGATGGACTTTGTACTATGGAAGCCGTCGAAACCGGGCGAGCCGTCATGGCCGTCGCCCTGCGGCATCGCGGCGCCGGGGCGTCCCGGTTGGCATATCGAATGCTCGGCGATGGCGGCGGCGCATCTCGGCCAGACCTTCGACATCCATGGGGGCGGCATCGACCTCGTCTTCCCACATCATGAGAACGAGATCGCGCAATCGCGCTGCGCCAACCGCACGCCGATCATGGCGCAGGTCTGGATGCATAACGGCTTCCTCCAGGTCGAGGGGGAGAAGATGGCGAAGTCGGCGGGCAACTTCGTCACCGTGCATGAATTGCTGGAGGGTTGGCAGGGCTATGCCTGGCCCGGCGAGGCGCTCCGCTTCAACATGCTGCGCACGCAGTACCGCCAGCCGCTCGACTGGACCTTGGTCAGCCTCGACGAGGCGCATAAGACGCTGTGGGAATGGTACGGCGATCTCGAAGGCAAGGAGCCCACAACCGGCATCCCGGGGCCGGTGCTCGAGGCGCTGACGGACGACCTGAACACGCCGAAGGCGATCACCGAAATGCACAAATTGCACAGCGCGGGACATTGGGGTGGCCTGCTCGCGGCACTCAATTTTCTCGGCTTCTCCGGCGAGCGCGCCAACATTGGGAGAAAGGCCTCTGCGGCTGGAACAGCCTCCATTAGCTTTCACGCTCAAGCAGTCGGTGAGCGGATCGCTGCACGCAACGCGGCGCGGGCGGCGAAGAATTTCAAGGAGGCGGACCGCATCCGCGGCGAGCTTGAAGCCATGGGCATCGTGCTGAAGGACGCCAAGGACCCCAAGACCGGCGAGCTCACCACCACTTGGGAGGTCGCCCGATGAAACCTTTGCTCGGCGACTTGCCGTTCAAAAACTCGCGCCGCGTCTATCTCGCGATCAAGCTCGCCGTGCTCGCGCTCGCGGTGCTGCTGGCGCTGCATTTCCTGTTCGGCGTGGTGTAGAGATGACAATGGCTCGCGAACGCATCTCCCTCTACGACACGACGCTGCGCGACGGCGCGCAGACGCATGGCGTCGACTTCTCGGTCGAGGACAAGTGGCTGATCGCGCAGCAGCTCGACGCGCTCGGCATCGACTATATCGAGGGCGGCTATCCCGGCGCGAACCCGACCGATACGCGGCTGTTCGCCGAGGCGAAACCGCTTCCACACGCCAAATTCACCGCGTTCGGCATGACCAAGCGGCCGGGCCGCTCGATCGCCAACGATCCGGGCTTCCAGGCGCTGCTCGCCGCCAAGACGAGCGCCGTCTGCCTGGTCGCCAAGACCTGGGACTTCCATGTGGATGTCGCGCTCGGCGTCAGCCTCGATGAGAATCTCGCCGGCATCAAGGACTCGACGGAAGCCGTCGTGGCGAGCGACCGCGAGGCGCTGATCGACTGCGAGCATTTCTTCGACGGCTACAAGGCCAACCCCGATTACGCGCTGGCTTGCGCCAAGACGGCTTATGACGCGGGCGCGCGCTGGGTCGTGCTGTGCGACACCAATGGCGGCACGCTGCCGGAAGAGATCGAGAAGATCGTGGCCGAAGTGGTCAAGCAGATCCCAGGCGACCATCTCGGCATCCACGTGCATAACGACACCGATAACGGCGTGGCCAACTCGCTCGCCGCGGTGCGCGCGGGCGCGCGGCAGATCCAAGGCACGCTGAACGGGCTCGGCGAGCGCTGCGGCAACGCCAATCTCACCTCGATCATCCCGACGCTGATGCTGAAATCGGACTATGCCGAGCGCTTCGAGACATCGGTCACGCCGGAGAAGCTCCGCTCGCTGACCCATGCCTCGCGCATTCTCGACGAGGTGTTGAACCGGGCGCCCAACCGGCACGCGCCTTATGTCGGCGAGTCGGCCTTCGCGCATAAAGGCGGCATCCATGTCTCGGCCGTGCAGAAGGACCCGCGCACTTATGAGCATGTGCCGCCGGAGGCCGTCGGCAACCGGCGCAAGCTGCTCGTCTCGGACCAGGCCGGCCGCTCGAATATCCTCGCCGAGCTCGAGCGCATCGGCATCGTCACGCCGAAGGACGATCCGCGCATCGCGCGCCTGCTCGATGAGGTGAAGCAGCGCGAGGCGGTCGGCTATGCCTATGAGGCGGCGGACGCCTCTTTCGAGTTGCTGGCGCGGCGCATGCTCGGCAACGTGCCGCAATTCTTCGACGTTGATGCCTTCCGCGTCACGGTCGAGCGGCGCC
This sequence comes from Methyloceanibacter sp., assembly GCA_049579665.1. Lineage (GTDB taxonomy): Bacteria > Pseudomonadota > Alphaproteobacteria > Rhizobiales > Methyloligellaceae > Methyloceanibacter. The sequence continues at coordinate 634 of JBAUOI010000445.1, read as the reverse complement.
ACAACGCGGTCGGCGATCTCGTCACCGTGTCGGAGGCGACGGTCAAGGTGCGCATCGACGGTGAGACCGTGCTGTCGGCAGGCGAAGGGAACGGCCCGGTCAATGCGCTCGACAATGCGCTGCGCAAGGATCTCGGCCGCTATCAGGGCTTCATCACCGACCTCGAGCTGGTCGATTACAAAGTGCGCATCCTCACGGGCGGAACCGACGCCGTTACACGGGTCCTGGTCGAGAGCCGGGACGGGGAGGGCAACCGCTGGTTCACCGTCGGCGTCTCGCCGAATATCGTCGATGCTTCGTTCGAGGCGCTGCTCGACTCCATCAATTACAAGCTGATCCGCGATGGCGCCCCGGCGCCCTAGCCGGCCGGGCCCCTCCGGGGATATGGCCGGCGCCATTCCGCGTTAGGTTGCCGCGTTCAATTTCCGCTATAAGAATTGCGGCCACGAAGGTTTGGGGAGCCGTGGATCGCATGATGCGGGGAGTTGCCGTCGCTTTTCTGCTGCTTTTCTGTACCGCGCCCGCGTTTGCGCAGGCGGGGCCGCCCGCCAATGTCGAGGTGACCGACAGCGACAGCGGCGGCGGCCATGCGCTGGAGTCCGGCGAGATCCCGCCCGAGGAAGCTGCCGGCGAG
>JBAUOI010000444.1:0-9967 GCA_049579665.1 Methyloceanibacter sp. | reverse complement strand
CCTGAGCGCTATGCCGAGCTCAGCGCGCACGAGGAATTCGTGCTGACCGTCTCGGAGAACGGCTACGGCAAGCGCACGTCCGCCTACGAGTACCGCATCTCCGGCCGTGGCGGAAAAGGCATCATCGCCATGATCGTCAATCAGCGGAACGGCAAGCTGCTCGCGTCCTTCCCCGTCGAGGAGACCGACCAGATCATGCTGGTTACCGATGGCGGCCAGCTGATCCGCGTGCCGGTCCAGGACATCAGCGTCATGGGCCGCTCGACGCAAGGGGTGATCGTGTTCTCGACCGCCGAGGGTGAGCACGTCGTCTCGGTCGAGCATATTCCCGACGAGAATGGCGCCGAGGAGAACGGCGAGTCGGAAGACGCCTGAGCGCGGGCGGTCAGATCGCCGCGCCGAGCGAGGCTTCGATTCGGCTGCCGCCGCTGATCTCGAGTAGCGACCGGGCCGCCGGCGATCGCGCCGCAAGCGCGGGGAAGTCGCGTACCACGGCGCGGTTCCGCTCGGATTGGCCGATCAGTCCCGCCGCCTTGAACCTGGACATGATGCGCGACAGCGTGTCGGGGTTCAGCCCGAGATAGTCGGCGATGTCCTTACGATTGAAGGGGAGCTCGAACGCCACGCCGCTCGCCGAGCTCACCCCGGTGCGTAAGGCCAGCTCGACGAACAAGGTTGCCACCCTCTGCTCGCAATCGAACTGACCGAGCGTCGCGGCATGAATGGCCTGGCGCGCCAGCTGGCTCGCCACCGCCTGCTCGAGATAGCGCGTGATGGCTGGGTCGGTAGCGGCAAGCTTGTCGAGCGCGGCAAGCCGCAGCCGCCAAACCTCGCCCGGGCCGGCCGCGACCAGCGCTGCCTCCGCATGCGGCGGTGCAAAGCTCGAGCGAAACACATCGCCGGGAAACAGCATGGCCACGATCTGACGCGAGCTATCGGGAAGGGTGACCTGAAGCGTCAGCACGCCAGAGCGGACGATGAGCGCAGTTTCGCCGCCGTCGAAGACGAGCGCCAGGGTCTGTCCGCGCCGCGTGCGCAGGATTGCGGCTTGCGACCCGATCGCGGCGGGAACGGCGCCGAGTGCTGCCCCCTTTGCGGCGCTGCACAGCGCACTCGCGTCCACCCGAGCCTCGCCGCGTGTCTTGATGCTGGATGCCATGACCAAGGTCTTTCCCTCCGTCGGCGGAGTTGCGACTCGCTCGCATAGTCGTCGGGCGTGGACCGAGTCGTCGCCTTGATCCTGATCAACATCACGGGCGCCAGCCAACCGGCTTAGCGGCCACGCCCCCGGCGCAGGGTTTTGATCAGGATCAAGAAAATCTGCGTCCTTCCCGCAACAGAAGCGGAGCGATGCACGCAGGTCTGACGCTCGTCAGCAAAAAGACCCGGACGGCGCTTTGATCGAGGGGCGGCCAGTCCCAAGAATGAGCGCTGCAATGATTGCAAGCGCGCGGGAAGCGCTTGCGGCAACAGGGGGACTTAAGATGACCAGATTGGCACGCGGCGCCTTGACCGCCCTGGGCGTGGGGCTTGGCGTGATCGGCGGGGTGCTGCCCGCCGCGGCCGGCAGCGACGACGGGAACTTCCAGGTGCGGGTGCTTGCCACCGTGGTCGATCCGGACACGGACGCGACGGTGCGGGCGGGCGGCGCGGTGATCCCCGGCGCCGACGCCGATGTCAGTACCGAGGTCATTCCGGCGCTCACCTTGAGCTATTTTCTCAATCAGAACCTTGCGGTCGAGTTGTTCTGCTGCTTCGCCAAGCACGAGGTCGACGGGAAGGGGACCATCGCCAATCTCGGCGAGATCGCCGACACCTGGATCTTTCCGCCGGCTTTGACGCTGCAATATCACTTCACCGGCATGGGCAGGTTCGAGCCTTATGTCGGCGCCGGCGTGCAATACATCAATTTCTTCGACACCGGCACGGGCGACAATGCGCTCGGCGCGACCAAGGTCGATATCGACGCGGCATGGGGCTTCACGCTGCAAGCCGGCTTCGATGTCTCGCTTGGCAATGGCTGGTCGCTCAACGCAGACGTTAAGAAGACCTGGCTCGATACCACCATTACTTGGCACAACAACGCCGCGCTCGGTGGCCTCAACGTCGTGGGCGACGCCGATCTCGATCCCTGGATCTTCTCGGCCGGCCTCGGCTATCGCTTCAACCTCGCCTCCATATTCGGCCACAGCGCTGAAGCCGCCCCGATAAAGTAACGACAAAGCCGTCAGGGGGGTGCGAAAGGGCCCGGCAATGCGCCGCCGGGCCCCTTTTGTTGTCGGGCGCCCTTGCCGATGCGGGACTTGCGCGGCTAGAAGGTGGCACGCGCGACCCGGCATGACGCCGTCGTGCCAGTGGAGTTCAGTGCCTTGCGCGTCGGCCTTTATCCCGGAAGCTTCGATCCCGTCACCTTCGGCCATGTCGACATCGTCCGTCGCGCGGCCCATCTCGTCGACAAGCTGGTCATCGCCGTCGGCACGCATCACGACAAGCACCCTCTGTTCACCGCCGAGGAGCGGGTGAGGCTCACCGAAGAGGTGCTCATGCCGGTGGCTAAAGAGATCGGTCTCAAGCTCGAAGTGACGACGTATGACAATTTGACGGTCGAAGCGGCGAAACGCGCCGGCGCCACCGTCGTCATCAGGGGCCTGCGCGACGCCGGCGATTTCGACTACGAGATGCAGATGGCCGGCATGAACCATGCCCTTGCGCCGGAGATCGAGACGGTGTTTCTGGCCTCCTCGCCGAATTCCCGCCATATCGCGGCGAGCCTCGTCCGCCAGATTGCCGCAATGGGCGGCGACGTTTCGTCGTTCGTGCCGAAACGCGTCACCGTGGCGCTCAAGCAGAAATTTGCCGGCTAGCCCGGTCCCGCCACCGCTCCAAGGAGGAATTATGCGACTTCAGGCAAGCATCGTGTTCGCCGCCGCTCTCAGCCTCGGACTTCTCGCCGCGCACGGCGCAGCCCAGGCCGGCAGCCTGTCAGACCCCGCCAGCCTGACCGCGCAGGCGCCACCCGTCTACAAGGCCAAATTCGATACCAGCAAGGGGAGCTTCGTCGTCGAGGTGCATCGCGATTGGGCCCCCAACGGCGCCGACCGTTTCTACAATCTGGTCAAGAACGGCTACTACAACGATGCGCGCTTCTTCCGCGTCATCGACGGCTTCATGGTGCAGTTCGGCATCAACGGCGATCCCAAGATCTCGGCCGTGTGGCGCGATGCCAATATCAAGGACGATCCGGTGAAGCAGAGCAATGCGCGTGGCATGATCACCTTCGCCACCGCCGGACCCGATACGCGCACGACGCAGGTGTTCATCAATTTCGGCGACAACGCCTCGCTCGACGGGCAGGGCTTCGCGCCCTTCGGCAAGGTGATCTCCGGCATGGATGTGGTCGATTCCCTGTTTGCCGGTTACGGCGAAGGCGCCCCCAACGGCCACGGCCCCAACCAAGGCATCGTGCAGAGCCTGGGCAATCCCTACCTGGCAAAGGCGTTTCCGAAGCTCGACTACATCAACAAGGCGACCATCGTAAAATAGCGCCCGCAACAAGGATCGTTCTCATGGCGAAACCAGAAGACACCCTCATCATCGAGACCACCAAGGGCCGCGTGACAGTGGAAATGCGGCCCGACCTGGCGCCCGCGCATGTCGCCCGCATCAAGGAGCTCGCGCGCAAGGGTTTCTATGACGGCGTGGTGTTCCACCGCGTCATCGAGGGCTTCATGGCCCAGACCGGCGACCCGACCGGCTCGGGCATGGGCGGCTCAGGCCAGAAGCTCAAGGCCGAGTTCAACAAGGAGCCGCATACGCGGGGCGCCGTGTCGATGGCCCGCGCGCAATCGCCCGATTCCGCCGACAGCCAGTTCTTCATCGTGTTCGACGACGCGAGCTTCCTCGACAACAAATACACGGTGTGGGGCCGGGTGATCGACGGCATGGAGAATGTCGACAAGATCACTCGCGGCGAGCCGCCGGCAAGTCCGGACAAGATGCTGACGGTGCGGGTCGCCGCCGATCCGGCCTAAGCGCGCAGTCCCGTGCGCGTCGATGAGTTCGACTATCATCTGCCGGAGGAATTGATCGCGCTCAGGCCGGCGAGCCCGCGCGACGCCGCCCGGTTGCTGGTGGTCGATCCCGGCGCGACGCCCGCCTTCACCGACAGGACCATGCTCGACCTTCCCGGCCTGCTTCAGCCGGGCGACGCGCTCGTGCTCAACGACACCAAGGTGATCCCGGCCGAGCTCAGAGGCGCGCGCGACCGGGACGGCGCTGTCGCCGCGATCTCGGTGAATTTGATCGAGCGGCTTGGGCCCGAGCGCTGGCTGGCCCTGGCGCGTCCGGCCAAGCGGCTGAAGCAAGGAGACAGCATCGCGTTCGGGGAGCAGAGCAATGTCTGCCTGCTCGGCAACCTTGCCGCGACGGTCGAGGCGCGCGGCGAGGAGGGGGAGGTGACGCTCAGATTCGAGCTGAGCGGGCCAGCACTCGACCAGGCGATCGCCGCGCTGGGCGCCATGCCGCTGCCGCCTTATATCGCCTCGCGCCGCCCCGCTGACGCGCAGGACCGCAGCGACTATCAGACCCTGTTCGCGCGGGAGGAGGGGGCCGTCGCTGCACCCACGGCCGGGCTGCATTTCACCGAACGGCTCATGCAGGCGCTGCAAGCGCGCGGCGTCTCGCGTCATTTCGTGACGCTGCATGTCGGCGCCGGCACCTTTCTCCCGGTCAGGGCCGCCGATACCGCCGGCCATGTCATGCATGCTGAGCGTGGGCACATCACCGCCGAGACGGCCGCGGCGCTGAATGAAGTGAAGGCGCGGGGCGGGAAGATCGTCGCGGTCGGCACCACAGCGCTTCGGCTGCTGGAAAGCGCTGCCGGCACCGACGGTAGGCTTGCCCCGTTTGACGGACAGACGAGCCTGTTCATCACCCCGGGCCATCGCTTTCGCTTCGTCGATCGGCTCTTGACCAATTTCCATTTGCCGCGCTCAACCCTGTTCATGCTGGTCTCAGCCTTCTCCGGCCTCGATCTGATGCAGCGCGCCTATGCGCATGCGGTCGAGGCGCGCTATCGCTTCTATTCCTATGGCGACGCCTGCCTGCTCAGCCCGGCAAAGAACTCTCTCTCCGCCGCGGGCAGAGGGTCGGGGTGAGGGGACGACGATGAAAGGCTTCTCCTTCACGCTCAAAGCGCAAGACGGCAAGGCACGCACCGGCGTCATCGCCACCCCCCGCGGCGTCATCCGCACGCCGGCCTTCATGCCGGTCGGCACCGCGGCCACTGTGAAGGCGATGTTCCCCGAGGACGTGGCTGCCGCTGGCGCCGACATCATCCTCGCCAACACCTATCATCTGATGCTCAGGCCCGGCGCGGAGCGCATCGCCAAGCTCGGCGGGTTGCACCAATTCATGCATTGGGAGAAGCCGATACTGACCGATTCCGGCGGTTACCAGGTGATGTCGCTGGCGAAGCTCAGGCGCATCGACGAGCGCGGCGTCACCTTCCAGTCGCATATCGACGGCGCGACCGTGGAGCTTAGCCCCGAGCGCGCCATCGAGGTGCAATGCCTGCTCGGCGCCGATATCCAGATGGTGCTCGACGAATGCACGCCGTTTCCGGTCACGCGCGATAAGGCCAAGACCTCGCTCAACCTGTCGCTCCGCTGGGCTGAACGCAGCAAGGCCGCCTTCGTCACGCGCGCCGCACCGGGCCAGGCGTTGTTCGGCATCGTGCAGGGCGGCATCTATCCTGATCTCCGAGAGCACAGCGTTCGCGCGCTGCTCGAGATCGGTTTCGACGGCTATGCCGTCGGCGGGCTTGCCGTCGGCGAAGGGCAGGGCGCCATGCTCGACATGGTCGAGGTCGCGACCGCGATCCTCCCGGCGGACCGGCCGCGCTATCTCATGGGGGTCGGCACGCCGGAGGATCTCGTGCTGTCGATTGCCCGCGGCATCGACATGTTCGATTGCGTGATGCCGACCCGCTCAGGCCGCCACTGCCAGGCCTTCACCTGGGGCGGCCGGCTCAATCTGCGCAATGCGCGCTATGCCGAGGACTCCACGCCGCTCGACCCGGAAAGCGCCTGTCCCGCCGCGCGCTATGAGAAGGCCTATCTGCACCATCTGGTGCGCTCGGGTGAGACGCTCGGCGCCATGCTGCTCAGCTACGCCAATGTTCAATTCTATCAGGAGCTGATGGCGCGCGCCCGGGAGGCGATCGGGGCGGAGCGCTTTGCCAGCTTCACCGAAGAGCTTCGCCAACGCTACGCCAAGAGTTCGGATGAACCCGACGAAGGTTAAGCCTGCTGTCCGGGCGTCGATTGCAGGATGCAGCCTTTGACGCGCCAATCGCCGCTCTTCATCTGTTCGAGCTGAAACTCGGCGAGCCATTCATGCTCGGTGCTGTCGGTGATCAGCACTTGCTGCACGGTCCGCTGGCCGATCTGCTCGACGCCGAGAAAGGCGAAGCGGCGCGTATCGAGCACGGTCGGCACCTCCTGCGCCAACGAGCGGAGGAAGCGGTTGGGCTCGCCGAAGAAGCGCTGCGTCGAGGGAGCAAGCTTGGCGAAGGCCTGCTCGGCATCGCGCGCGGCGTAAGCGCGGATCTGCAGCCTGATGGCGTTCTCGATGTTACGCCTCTCCGTGAGCGAGAAGCCTTTAGGAGCTTCGGCCCTGAGCGCCACGGGTTGGAGCAGAGGTTTCGTTGCCGCGGCGGAGGCGAAAGCCTCGTGACTTGCCATCAGCGTTCCGGCAAGGCTCGCCATCTGCGTCGCGACGAGCGCCACGCCAGCGAAGGCGACGCCGGCGAAGCTCGCCCAGATCGCTCCTTTGAGCTTGGCTTGCATTGAAGCCGCCTCCCAGCGCGCAAGTCCAGGGCAACAACACCGGACGGCGCCGAAGGTTGCACGATGGCGGAGAATTATTGCGTGGCGATGTCCGCGGCGGGACCGCTCTTGGCAGCGCCCACAGCTTTCCGCTCGCGGGCGAGGAGGTAAAGGCCAGAAAGGATCACCACCGCAGCCCCGGACAGCGTCCACAGCGTCGGCACATTGCCGAAGATGAGATAGCCGGCGACCGACATCCACAGCAGACCGAGATAGATAAAGGGTGCCAGCACCGGCGCCGGCGCGCTGCGATGCGCCAGGATCAGCAGCCAATGGCCGAGCCCGCCCCAGAAACCGAGCGAGGCGAGCAGCGCATATTGCAGGGCGCTCTGCGGCCAATGCCAGGCGGCAAGCGCGAAGGGCGCGAGGATCAGCACCCCGCCGAGCGGCGTATAGGTCTGCGTCACCTCGGGCGGATCGAACCCGGCGAGATAGCGCGTGGCCAAGTTATAGAGCGCATAGCCGAAGGTCGCGACGAGCGCGAGCAGCATGGACCAATGCACGGTGCCGATGCCCGGATGCATCACCAGCAGCACGCCGATGAAGCCCGCGGCGATTGCCACCACCCGATGCCAGCCGACCCATTCGTTGAGCAGTGGACCGGCCAGTGCCGCGACCAAGAGCGGGGTGAGAAAGAAGATCGTCACCGTCTGATCGAGCTGGAGATAGCGCAACGCCAGGAAATTGAACCCCGTGGTCACCACCATCAGGACCGACCGCAAGATCTGCACCACGGGCTTGGCCGAGTTGAGCGACGGCTTGAAGGCGAACGGCCAGAGCGCGACCGCGCTGAACACCACATGGCCGACAAAGCGAAGCCAGGTCACTTGCGCGACTGGAACGGCCTCCTTGACGATCAGATATTTGCCGGTGGAATCCAGCACGGCGAAGCAGAGCGTGGCGAGCGCCATCAGCCCGATCGCCTTCAGCCTATGGCTTGCGTCGCTGGTCGCTGCGGGGGCGGGGCGGGGTGTCATGGCGGCGCGTTTCTGCATCAATCCTTGCCAAAACACCATCGGTGGCTAAGGTCGCGAGCGGGCCGTGGGCGAGCGGCGCGTGAGGAGGAGAGCGTGGCTGACATTCGCGCGATCTGCGCCATAGGCCAGCGCGGGCAGCTTGGGCTGAATGGCCGGCTTCCCTGGGAAGGCAACAAGGGCCGTGATTATGTTGCCGATGTGGCGCGGTTCTTCGAGGTCACCCGCGGGCATGTGATCATCGCCGGGCCGACCACGATCGCCTCGATCCCGGCCTTTGCCTACGAGGACCGCACCATCTGCGAGATCCGCTCGGCCAACCATCCCGAGGAAGTGTTGGCCTGGTTTCCCGACCGCGTGGTGTTTGTCGGCGGCGGCCCGCCGGTGTGGGACACCTACGCGCCCTATATCCGCCATTGGGACATCAACCGGCTGCCTTATGACGGTGAAGCCGACCGCTGGTTCGACCCGGGCTGGCTTGTCGCCGCGGAAAAGCCGGCCAAGCCCTAAGCCCATTGGCGAATGCGAAAGCATAGCCAGAGGTCGAACTAGGGAGAAGCCGGCGAAGCCGCTAGGTTCGGCGGCGTCGGGGATGCGCGGAGGACCCTATATGCGCTCTCATTCCCTCTCTCTCACAGGTTTCGCCGCGGCCGTTTTCATCGCCGCGCTCTCCATCGGCGGCATGGTGCTGGCGGCGACCGCCAGCAAGGATGACGCGGTGGCGATGGTGAAAAAGGCCGTCAGCGCCATCAAGGCTGAAGGCCCGGACAAGGCCTATCCCGTAATCAGCAATCCATCGGGCGAGTTCGTCGCCGGCGACCTTTACATCGTGGTCTACGGCCTCGACGGCATGGTGCTGGCGCACGGCGCCGACGCAAGACGCGTCGGCACCAATCAGCTCGCCGACACGGACCCCGACGGCAAGGCCTTTGTGCATGAGCGCGTCGAACTCGCCGCGACCCATCCGAGCTTCTGGCAGACCTACAAATTCATGAACCCGGTGACGCACAAGGTCGAGCCGAAGGACATGTATTGCGAGCGGCTGGATCAGACCGTGGTGTGCGGTGGCATCTATCGGCTCTGAGCGTAGCGCTTGGCCGCGCTACACTGAGCTTCGGCGGGTCCGATCGCGAGGCTGAGCGTGCGGGTCGATTCGGTCGTGCAAAGCGGATCGGGCTCCGCTTGAATTCGTTTTGTGCGGAGCATTTTCGCGGGAAAAGCACAGAAAACCGCCTTGCGCGCGCAAGTCGCAAGCGGCAAGATTTGGCTGTTCCGATTTGGATCAGTCGAAGCTACCATCCATGGGGGGACGATTGGGGCCGGGCAAGCCTTATCCATGCCGCGTGGAAACCCCATTCACCCACTAGGTTCATGCACATATCGCCCGCCGACGATCGCGAGGAGGTCGACATCGAAACCGCAAACGACCCTGTCTTCACCGCCGAACAGATCGGCTGGCGCTTCGCGCTCGGCGCACTGATTCTTGTCGGGGCCTATGCCGCCTGGCCGCTGATCCCCGTCGTGATGATGACCGATCTCGAGCCCGGCGTGAAAGCCGGCTTGTCGGGCCTGTTGGGCGCGACACCCTTCATATCGAAATTCGTCGCGCTCGCGATCATGGGCCGCCCGGCTTATTATTTCTTGAAGCGCAACCTGTTCACGCGCATTCGCCGCTGGGCCGCGCGGCCGGCCGAGTAATCGACAAGCGCAAACGAAAAACAAAGGCGCCGGACTAAGCCGGCGCCCGACGCTTTACGCGCAGATCGCTTGCGCTTAGTAGCAATAGTCCCAATAGCCGCGATACATGTAGGGGTCGGCCCAGTACCAGCAGAGATTGGGCTGCGGCGCGTAAGGCACGACGCCCACACCGGTTGCCGCCAGGATCGAGCCGAGCACGACGCCGCCGACGAATTCGCCGTAATAGGGCCGGCGATTCCAATTGCGGACATAGGCGTGGTTGTTCCAGTTCCTGTTCCAATTCCAGTTCTTGTTGTTGTAGTTCTTACTCCAATTTTTGTTGTTCTTTTTCCAATTGTCGTTCTTCCCCCAGTCCTTGTTCCAATTGTTCTTGCCATTGTTCCATTCTCCACTCTTGTGATTGTCTGC
>JBAUOI010000443.1:0-2252 GCA_049579665.1 Methyloceanibacter sp. | reverse complement strand
CGCAAATAGCATGCGCTACCGCTTCGCTGCATGAGCGCATGTGGCGCGCCGGAAGGCGCCGCGCGGTCCTCGCCAGGATCGGGGACACCGTTACGGATTTGCGTCTTTCGGCGCGCCATCCCCTCATGTCCGATGAGGCAGTTAGCAAAGCCCGGATGCATCTCGCATCGCGGGACGATTACGCACGGCTCTTTGACATGACCCACATTTCTCGCCCGGCGCCATCGAGCGGGAGTGGGTGGGCAGCGATTGCCCAGCGTCAGGATGCACCACAGGCCTCGGCCGGTCGATTTGACCGCCGTGCCGGTACCCCTGGCGACGCCCGCTCCGGACCCGACCGACCCCCACCGCGGGCAAAGGTTCCGCGCGGCGGGTTTCTGGAATTTACCGCTGCTGCTTCGCCTCCAACCCGCCCTTTTCTTCTGGAAACCTGAAAGTCGGGGAAAGGGGGGAGGGACGCTAATCGAGGGAGCAAGGCCATGGGGAACGGCCGAGTCGAGGCGCTTCAACGACTGATTCGCGATCGGCAAGAGCTGGAAATGCACCGGGAGGCGGAGGTGCGTGCCATCGCCCACTGTTTGATCCAGACTCATATCGGGTGGCATCGCCGGGGCATCGATATTCCGAAATTCTACGCAGCTCTGGCCGAGGCCCTGATGGCGACGCGGGCGCAGGCGCAGTCGGACTGCATCAGCGAGGACGTGCTCACCCTGACCTAGGGAAACGGTCCCTGTAAGCGGCCCGGCAGTCACCTAAAAGTCACAACGCGACGCAATGCGCGCGCCGGGATCTTCTCGTGGGAACCGCCGCCCGCCTTGGTGGTTCAGCAGGACGAAGCTCATTAAACGGGGAGGGTTCGATGCGCGACATTCGTGCCGACCTGGAAGAGCGTGCCGCGTGGCTCGAAAAGCAAATCAGTTCCGCGCAAGTTCAGTTCGACACGCTGGTCGAGCAGTTCAAGGCGGAGCATGAGATCAGACTCAAGCCTGTGAGGGCGGAGTTCGACGCTGTGCGCATTCTCCTGGGCGGGGAGGACCGGCGGCTCGGCAACGGCAAAGGCAACGGGGCGTCCGCGCCGAAGCCACAGGCGACGGCGCCGCACCCGCAACCGAAGCTCGAGCAAGCGCAGCCGGCGCCAAAGCCTCAGGCGCAAAGTCCCCAACAGCCGGCGCCCAAGCCGGCGCAGTCGCAATCGCAGCCGCCGCTCGCCGATTTCCTTGACCGCAAGCTGCGCGAGGTGGGGGCGATGCCGAAAGACGAGCTTCGCCGGCTGGCCGTGCAGGAGGGTTATTTTGCCAAGGCCGGCAGCGCCGACTCCGACCTTGAGGCCGCGCTCATGCAAAACGTGAAGGCCGGCTCCGTACGGCAATTGCCCGACGGCAGATTCGCCGCGCCCAGCCTGCTGGACACGATCAGGCTGCGGCGGGCCGTGTAGTCCGGCACTCGAAACCTACGCCAAGGGGTCGGCGTCTTGCCTGACGAAGGCAACGCTGAGCTGCCTGCGCTCGCCGTCGCCGACCTTGTAGACAAGGTCGAAGATGCTGGCTGCGGTGCGAAGCCATTTCGCCCGATCATCCAGTGACCAAATGCTGTTTGGCTTGGGCAATCGTTCCACGAGTCCCTGAATCAGCAGATCGTTTCTGCTGCATTCCGGCTCCTTGGCGTCGCTTTGCTGAGCGACGAGCAGCTTGGCTGTCAGACTGTCGCCTTGCTCCACCCGTGACAGCATAAGACGGCTCTTTGCATTTAGAGCGTCGCTGTCGCGCCGCGGCTTGAGACCTGCCATTTCCGAAACGAGAGTGGTCATGACGCTTCTCCCTCACGCTTTACTGGCTTACCCCCGTTGCAAGCGAGGTGCCCGAGTGACTTTCCATTGCGGCAGCCACGAGGTCGCTGGAGGCGGGGATCGGTTTGTTAGGCGGAAGCGGCAGCGGCAACCAATGGCTGGGGGTGCGCTCGCTCCCCGTCCATCCGGCTGGGATCGTGTCGTCTCGCCAGCGCGATATCCGCACGCTTCCCGTCGTCCCGTCCTGCGCTTCGAATATGAGAATGCTGGTACCGTCCCGAGGGGCGGTACTGATCGGCTGCCATTTTGGAAACATCCCCCGCCTCCCGCAACTTACTTGCCCACGTCAGTCGAAACGCCGATGAGGCAATGTAGTTCCCGCCGCTTCTCTGTCGCCAATACAGACGATCCACCGTCGCTACGCCTGTACCGTTTTGAAACGAAGCAAAGCCAAGTTGCCCTGGCC
>JBAUOI010000442.1:0-3140 GCA_049579665.1 Methyloceanibacter sp. | reverse complement strand
GCATCGGAGCTCCCCCCGGACCCAATAGGAGGTCCTGCCAGGAACTGGCTGACGCCCTGAGGCGGAGTTCGATCCGACCTCAACGGAGAAAGCGGGGCCCGACGCCGCAAACGCCGGATATGGCGCGCCGGAAGGCGCCCGCGTGCCGCAAGGCACGAGCCATAGGATTTGCGCTTTTCGGCGCGCCATCCCCCTCAAACTCCGGACGCGTGGCGCGTCGCGGCCAGGAGTCCGCATGTCTGTTCGAAGCGCACCAGTACACTCCGTCATACCGGCGAAGCCGGTATCCAGGGCCGCTCGCTCCGAGCCTATTGCCACTGGATCCCGGCTTCGCCGGGATGACGAGACCTTATCTCCGCTTTCCCGCTGGCCTTGCCTCGGGCCGCGCTTCGCACTATTTTCCGGGCAACGATTAGGTGAACCATGCAGCGACTGACTGGGCAGAACAGGATCGAGACCGGCGCGATTTCGCGTATTCCGGCCGCGTCCGCCCGCGCGCTGCTTCTCAAGCGCCTCGTCCTTAGACGCCCCTGAGCTCCGGCGGTCTCGCTTGCAGCGGGGCGGGCGTTCAGGGGATGGCAATCTAAACCTCAGACAATTCAAGCGGCTTGCCAGTCGTGCTAGACTGGAGCCCAAAGCTCAAGGACGAGACCGATGGAGTCCAACCAGGATAACGCCAAGAAGGCGGCGACCCGCGCGGAACGCGACCGCGTCGTCATCTTCGACACCACCTTGCGCGACGGGGAGCAATGCCCCGGCGCCACCATGACCTTCGACGAGAAGCTCGAAGTCGCCGAAGTGCTCGACGAGATGGGCGTCGACATTATCGAGGCCGGCTTCCCGATCGCCTCCGAAGGCGATTTCGACTCCGTGCAGGAGATTTCCCGCCGCGCCAAGAAAGCGGTGATCTGCGGGCTCGCCCGCGCGCAGTTCAAGGACATCGACCGTTGCGCGGAGGCTATCAAGCCGGCCATTCGCGGCCGCATCCATACCTTCATCGGCACCTCGCCACTGCATCGCAAATATCAGATGGGCATCGACGAGAAAGAGGTGCTGGAGCGGGTGACGGCCTCGGTCACGCGCGCACGAAGCTATACCGACGACGTCGAATGGTCGGCGATGGACGCCACCCGCACCGAGCACGACTTCCTCTGCCGCTGCGTCGAGGCCGCCATCAAGGCCGGCGCCACCACCGTCAACATTCCCGACACGGTCGGCTATGCGACGCCGGACGAGTTCGCGGGCCTGATCAAGATGATCATCTCTCGCGTGCCGGGCGCGGACGGCATCGTGTTCTCCACACATTGTCACAACGATCTCGGCCTGGCGGTCGCCAATTCCCTGGCGGGTGTCGGCGGAGGGGCGCGGCAGGTGGAATGCGCCGTCAACGGGCTCGGCGAGCGCGCCGGCAACGCCGCGTTGGAAGAGATCGTCATGGCCATCAGGACACGCTCCGACATCATGCCGTTCTGGACCGGCATCGACACCACGATGCTGACTCGGGTGTCCAAGCTCGTCTCGCGCGTGACCGCCTTCCCGGTGCAGTACAATAAAGCCATCGTCGGACGGAACGCGTTTGCGCATGAGAGCGGCATCCATCAGGACGGCGTGCTGAAACATGCCGAGACCTTTGAGATCATGACGCCCGAGAGCGTGGGCCTGAAGGAGTCCTCACTGGTGATGGGCAAGCACTCGGGGCGCCACGCCTTTCGCGAGAAGCTGAAGGAGCTCGGCTACGAGCTTGGCGACAACGCCTTCGAGGATGCGTTTGTGCGCTTCAAGGCGCTCGCCGATCGCAAGAAGCATGTCTATGACGAGGATCTCGAGGCGCTGGTCGATCAGGAGATCGCGTCCGCGCATGATCGCATCAAGGTCGTGGCGCTGACGGTGATCGCCGGCACCGGCGGTCCGCAGAAGGCCACCCTCACGCTCGATGTCGACGGCAAGCAGCACACCCACGAATCGAGCGGCGACGGACCGGTCGACGCGACCTTCCGCGCCATCAAGGCGATCGTGCCGCATGAGGCGCGGTTGCCGCTCTATCAGGTGAGCGCGGTGACGGAAGGAACCGATGCGCAGGCCGAGGTGACGGTGCGGCTGGAGGCCGACGGCAAGACCGTCACCGGCCGTGGCTCCGACACCGACACGCTGGTCGCCTCGGCCCGGGCTTATGTCAGTGCACTGAATAAATTGTTGGCGCGCGAGGCACGTCGCAAGCCCGAGACCATGCTCGCATCCTGACCTGCGGGGGCGCCGAAATCGCGCTTAGCGGGAATTGCCCACGCTTAAGGCGGCCGGCTCATTGCCGGCCGTCTTCGCCTCTGGGGCGGAATTCGAAGGCGAGAGGCGGTATTGGCGGCAGGACTTAACGGCGCCCTTTAATTGGCGCGGGTCGGCGCCACGCGAAGCAGCCTGCCTCGCCCCAATTGGACTGCTCGCCCGCCAGCGGTCGGTGCAAGCGAATTGTTTTTGTAAAACTGGCTTGCGACGCATTGCCCGCCATTCCGATTTGCAGCAACATACGAGGCGCGCGCAACGGACGGCCAAGAGCCGATCGCACGGCCGCCGGCTTCTGTCGCACGCAATTTTCAGTGGTGTTCAGGGCTCTTTTGGAGCCGATTGGGGCGGGCGTATGTTCTCGCGGGCCTTGGGCTTTGTCTCTTACGACATGGCCATCGATCTTGGCACGGCGAACACGCTGGTTTACGTGCCGGGGCGGGGGATCGTTCTCGATGAACCCTCCGTCGTCGCGGTTACGAGCCAGCGCGATGGCGAGCGCCAAGTTATTGCCGTCGGCCATGAGGCCAAGACGATGCTCGGCCGCACGCCCAGCAAGATCGAGACCATCCAGCCGCTGCGCGACGGCGTGATCGCCGATTTCAACGCCGCCGAGGAGATGATCAAGCATTTCATCCGCCGGGTGAGCCGGCGGGGAATCTTCACCGGCCCGCGCATCATGATCTGCGTGCCGGCGAGCGCGACTCCGGTCGAGCGTCGCGCCGTGCCCGAAGCTGGGCTCTCGGCTGGCGCGCGACGCGGGTTTCTGATCGAGGAGCCGGTCGCGGCGGCGATCGGCGCCGGCCTGCCGATCGCCGAAGCGCGCGGCTCGATGATCGTCGATATCGGCGGCGGCACCACCG
>JBAUOI010000441.1:0-1723 GCA_049579665.1 Methyloceanibacter sp. | reverse complement strand
TCCTTCAACAGCGTGCGGGTGAATACGGAGTTCGGGTTTTCGTCGGTTTCGCTCAGACGATCGAGCGCCGACTGGCCTTGCCCCGCCGAGAACAGCACGAACATGCCTTCGGTCGGATCCATACGGGCGAGCCCGCGCTTCTACGAGCGCCGCATCTGCCGCATCTTTCCGGCGCTGTTTGCTGTGCTCGCGGTGTGTATCGTTCTGGCTGGCATGATCTTTCTGCCGAAGCAGCTTAGGGGCTTCGACGAAAGCCTGCTGGCCGCAACCTTCTTCGTTTCCAACATCTATTTTTATTCGGACACGGGCTATTTTGCCGCGCGGCCGGACACCTTGCCGCTGCTGCATACCTGGTCGCTCTCGATCGAGGAGCAGTTTTACATCGTCTTTCCGTTGTTGCTGAGTCTGGCAATCGCTTTCAGCCGACGGGTCTGGGTCGGGCTGATCGCAGTCCTGTTTGTCCTTTCGCTTGCGGCCTCGATCTGGGTGACCCCGATCAATCCAGCCGCTGCCTTTTATCTTGCCCCGATGCGCGTCTGGGAGCTCATGCTCGGCGCCCTGCTTGCCGCGAGAATCCTCCCACGGATCGAGTCGCAAGCCGTGCGCGAAATGCTGGCTCTCGCCGGCGTCGCGCTCATCGCCTATGCCGTCTTCCGTTTCTCCACGGCCACGCCCTTCCCCGGCTCAGCGGCGCTGATCCCATGTCTCGGCGCCGCGCTTTTGATCTATGCCGGCGAGGATGAAGGCACGAGCCTTGCCGCCAAGTTTTTGAGCCTTTGGCCGGTGGTGTTTATCGGGCTCATTTCCTATTCGCTCTATCTATGGCATTGGCCGCTTCTCGTGTTTGCCCGCTATTGGAACGTAACCCCGCTGAGCGGCTGGCAAAGCGTGGCGATCGTGATCGCCAGCTTCATCTTGGCGGCGTTATCCTGGCGCTATATCGAGCAGCCATTCCGGCGCAAGCGGGCGGCGATCCCGCGCCGCATCTTCATTGCCTCCGCCGCGACGGCGATGGGCCTCGCTGTCGCGTTCGGGCTGACTACGGTCTCTGCCGGATGGCCGACTCGCTTCTCGCCGCAGGTCCTCGCGATCGGCAACGACATCGTCATGCCTGACAGCCGAAGGTCCAAGTTCAAGTCTTGCCGGGAGCAGCCCCCCGAGAGGCCCTGCTTGCTCGGCGCCGCAGTCAAGCCCAACTACGCAATTTGGGGCGATAGTCACGCCGGTACGATGCTCCCAACCCTTGATAACTTCGCCGGGCATCACGGCATCGCCCTTCAAGCTTTCGTGCAGCCTGGATGTCCGCCGCTGGTTGATATCGACTTCCGGTCTCCGGGAACGCCGGAAGGATGCATGGCACGCAATGCCAAAACGTTGGCAGCGCTGGAGTCGGCGCAGGACGTAAGCACAGTAATTCTGATGTCGCGTGCCGCCGGTTACATCAAGGGGGCGTTGGAAGGCGAGCAACCACGAATGAGGTCGACCATGTTCGGTCCGAATGGGGAGGAATTGGACCTGAAGGCCCGCACCGCTGTATGGGAACGCCAATTCGACGTAACAGTTGATCGTCTTCTTGCCGCGGGGAAGACGGTCGTCCTGGTCTACCCCGTGCCGGAGATAGGCTATAGCGTGCCGAGCGCGCTCCGCAGAGTCCTTGCGACGGGGCGCGATCCGGCAAGCCTCAATCCGCCCCTAGCGGCGTTCCAAGAGCGCCAAGACATCA
>JBAUOI010000440.1:0-2335 GCA_049579665.1 Methyloceanibacter sp. | reverse complement strand
CCGGGCGCGAGCGGGGCCGCGAGCGCGCGGAGATCGTCGATGCGCTCAAGGACGGACGCATCGACATTCTCATCGGCACGCATGCGTTGTTTCAGGAGCACATCGTCTTCAAGGACCTCGGCCTCGTGGTTATCGATGAACAGCACAGATTCGGCGTGCATCAGCGGCTGGCGCTGCAAGACAAGGGCTCGGGCAGCGGCGCCGAACTTCTGGTGATGACGGCGACGCCGATTCCGCGCACGCTGCTGCTCACCAGCTATGGCGACATGGACGTATCGCGGCTCGACGAGAAGCCGCCAGGGCGGAAGCCGATCGCCACCCGCATCGTTCCGCTCGAGCGGCTTGACGAGGTGATCGAAGGGGTCGAGCGCGCGGTCGTGGCCGGCGCGCAGATCTATTGGGTCTGCCCGCTGGTCGCCGAGTCCGAGGTGCTGGACATCGCTGCGGCGGAGGAGCGTCACACGGAGCTTCGCGCGCGCTTCGGCGAGCGGGTCGGGCTGGTGCATGGCAAGCTCGCCGGCAAGGACAAGGACCGCGTGATGGCCGCGTTCGCGTCAGGCGCACTGTCGATCCTGGTCTCGACTACGGTCATCGAGGTCGGCGTCGACGTGCCGAACGCCTCGATCATGATCATCGATCATGCCGAGCGCTTCGGTCTGGCTCAGCTGCACCAGCTGCGCGGCCGGGTCGGACGCGGCGCCAAGGAGTCGTCTTGTATCCTGCTATACCGCCAACCACTGTCGGAGGCGGCACGTGAAAGGCTGAACGTGATGCGCAGCACCGAGGACGGGTTCGTCATCGCCGAGGAGGATCTGCGGCTCCGAGGCGGCGGCGAAGTGCTCGGCACGCGGCAGAGTGGGCTGCCGCTTTTTCGCATTGCCAGCCTGCCGGAGCACGAGGCGCTGCTTCAGGCGGCGCGCGACGATGCGCGATTGCGGCTTGCGCGCGATCCGGAGCTTAAGGGCGAAACTGCCGAGACGCTGAGGCTGGTGCTCTATCTGTTCGAGCGCGACGACGCGATCAAATTGATGCGCGCTGGCTAGCCAGCTAAACGACGGGCTCTTCCTCGGGCACCGGCTTGGCCGGCTTGTTAGCGAGCTTGCGCAATTCTTCCTGCTGCTGGTCGGGTCCGACCAGACCCGCTGACACGACGAGCTTCGCCGCATCCTCAACCGCAAGGTCGAGAGGGATCACCTCACTTGCCTGAACGAAGACGATGAACCCGGTCGTCGGATTCGGGCCGTTCGGCATGAACACGGTGATGAGCGGATTGCCGCCGCCGATCTTCTCCTCGACCTCGACCGGCGGGTCGCCGGCGAGAAAGACGATGGCGTAGATACCGCGCCGGGGAAACTCGATCAGTCCCACGCGCTTGAAGGAGGTGCCGCTCTTGGAAAAGATCGTGGTGAAGATCTGCTTCACCAGGCGGTAGACGCCGCGCACGACCGGCATGCGGTCCAGCATCATCTCAGCGTTGCTTACGATTGTGCGACCGAACAGATTGGCGGTTAGAGCGCCTACCACAATCAGACCGAAGATGCCGACGATAAGGCCCACGCCTGGCACGTTGAACGGCAGATAGGTCTCAGGCAAATAGGTCTTGGGGATGATCGGCTTCACCCAGGCATCGACCAGGTTGATGAACCACCACACCACGTAAAGCGTGATGGCAACGGGGCCGACGACGATAAGGCCGGTCAGGAAATAACCGCGCAGCCGTGCGCCAATATGCGAGGAGGCAGGCTCCTCTTCCGCGCCTGGGAGCAAGACGAGCTTGTCCTCCGAGGCTAGGCTCTCTTGCTCCGCTGCGGACTTGTCTTTGCTTTTCATGGGTTCAAACGGAATAACGAAATCCTGCGTAGACACTACGCGGGCACAACGCGGTATGCAGGGAAATTGGCCTTAAGGCGTGACGGGAGAGCAATCGATCCCGCTCCGCTTCAAGGCGTTGCAGACTTTAAGGCTTTCCGCCTTATCCGGGAAGGGTCCGATGCGCAGGCTCCAGAAGGTGCCGAAATTGCCGATTTCCACCTTCTCGATTTGCGATTGAGCGCCGGGGACGTTCTGCGAGACCTTCTTCCACAGCGCCTTGGCTTCAGCCTCCGAACGGCTGGTGGCGAGTTGCAGCTGGAAGCCGCCACCTGAGGCGGATGGCGCCGCGGCCGGCTGCGCCTGAGGCTCGGCTTCAGCGCTGCGGTTGAACAGACGCGACCAGCGGCTGCCGCTTTCGCCGCCGCTCGGGCTTGCCGCAGCCTGTTGCGTCTCGGTCGTGGTGGACCAGTTCGAGCTTGCTGCGGCGGCCGAGGACGGCGGTGCCGCCGGCTTTGGTGGCGGG
>JBAUOI010000439.1:0-4441 GCA_049579665.1 Methyloceanibacter sp. | reverse complement strand
GCCGCGTTCTTCTCGCGTCCCTCGGTGCGAACGGCGATCGCCGCCTACATCATTGTCGTCTCGGCGGTCTATTACGCGATCCTGCGCAAGCTCTGGAATCCGGAAGGGCTGCAATATCTCGCCGATGCGATCGAGCATTGTGTCGCATCCGCCCTCTATATCGTCGATTGGCTCGTGTTCGTGCCGAAGGGGATGGTCTCGGCAAGGTCGATTCCTTGGTGGCTGCTTTATCCTCTGGGCAACGCCTTTTCGCTGATCCGCGGCGCGGTGACAGGCTTCTATCCCTATCCCTTCCTCGAGGTGACGCAGCTCGGCTATGAGCGCGTGTTGCTGAACATGGGCGTGCTCACGGCGGCCTTTGCCATGCTCGGCCTCGTCCTGGTCGGCGTCGACCGCTTGCTTGGGTGCGTCGAGCTGCGCAAGGCGAGCTAACGCGCGTTAATTCACTGGGAATCTGTTGTCGGCAAGATTGGTCTCGCCGATTCGGAAAGTGCTGAACTGTCATGGACGTGGGAAACGCCGCGAAAAGAGCTTGAGTCGATGCATCATCCGGACCATAGAGGGCAAAAAGCCGTGCCGGAAACGCGTCGCGTCGGCGAATGGCAGGCCCCAATAGGGCATTTCAGTCGGGGACAGGCGGGGCCCGGAACAGAGTCAGAGGCCGCCCATGGCTGAGCTGATTTTCACGCTGATTTTTCTCGCCGCCATGTTCGGCTTGGCCATGAACCGCGCGAGCCTCCGGGCATGGGCGATCGCCGTGGCCGTCTTCACTTTGAGCGCGCAGATGGGTCTCGTGCACGGCCATCTGCATTGGCCGCATTTCCCGCTCTGGTCGCTGCTTGGCTGGCTCGTTGCCGCGCTGCTGTTCGCGGCGAGCGCGCCCGAGATCAAGCGCAAATACATCACGCTGCCCGCTTATCGCGGGCTGAAAGGCGCGATGCCGACGATCTCCGAAACCGAACGCGAGGCGCTGGAGGCGGGCACCGTCGGCTGGGACGCCGAGCTCTTCTCCGGCAAGCCGAACTGGTCGAAGCTTCGCCGCGTCGCCCCCATCACGCTCAGTGCCGAGGAGCGCGCCTTTCTCGACGGGCCGACCAACGAGCTCTGCAAGCGGCTCAACGACTGGCGCATCCGCCATGAGCTGCATGACGTGCCTGACGACATCTGGCAATTCGTCTGCGACAACGGCTTTCTTGGCATGCTCATCTCCAAGCAGCATGGCGGGCTCGGCTTCTCCGCCCAGGCGCAGTCGCTGATCCTCGGCAAGATCTCCTCGCGCAGTCCCGATGGCGTCACCATCGTCATGGTGCCGAACTCGCTGGGTCCGGGAGAATTGATCGAGAAATACGGAACTGATGCGCAAAAACAGTATTTTTTACCGAAACTCGCGCGTGGTGAGGAAATTCCCTGCTTCGCGCTGACCGGTCCGTTCTCAGGCTCCGACGCCGCCTCGATGCGCGACGTCGGCATCGTCACGCGGGGACAGCACGAGGGTAAAGAGACGCTCGGTATCAGGCTGACATGGGACAAGCGCTACATCACACTCGCGCCAAAGGCCACGCTGCTCGGCTTAGCTTTCCGCCTGTTCGATCCCGACAACCTTCTCGGCCGCGGCGAGGATGTCGGCATCACTCTGGCGCTGATCCCGACCGATCATCCGGGGGTCGAGATCGGGCGGCGGCATCTTCCCGCCGGCGCAGCCTTCCCCAATGGACCGACAAGCGGGCGCGACGTATTCGTGCCGCTCGATTGGATCATCGGCGGCAAGGAGCGGGCCGGGCAGGGCTGGCGCATGTTGATGAGCTGCCTTGCCGCCGGCCGCTCCATCTCGCTTCCCGCCACCAGCGCCGCCGCCGCCAAGGCGATGCTGCGATCGAGCACGGCCTACGCCCGCATCAGAAAGCAATTCAATCTGCCGATCGGCTTCATGGAGGGCGTCGAGGAGCCGCTCGCACGCATGATCGAGTGCGCTTACGAGCTGGAAGCCGCGCGCGCCCTCACCGCATCCATGGTGTCGGCAGGCGAGAAGCCCGCCGTCATCTCGGCGCTGCTGAAATATGT
Source organism: Methyloceanibacter sp. (assembly GCA_049579665.1). GTDB lineage: Bacteria > Pseudomonadota > Alphaproteobacteria > Rhizobiales > Methyloligellaceae > Methyloceanibacter. Next base: position 2,380 of record JBAUOI010000439.1, on the reverse strand, counting down.
CTCGACCGAGCGCATGCGCCAAAGCGTCAACGACGCGCTCGACATTCACGGCGGCAGGGGCATTTGCGACGGGCCCTCGAATTATATTCAGGGCGCCTATCAGATGGTTCCGGTCGGCATCACCGTCGAAGGCGCCAATATCCTGACCCGCACGCTGATCACCTTCGCCCAAGGGGCTCTGCGCAGTCATCCCTATCTCTTTACCGAAATCGAGGCGCTGCAAGATCAGGATCGCGAGCGCGGGCTCGAGCAATTCGCGCGCACCTTCGACGACCACGTGTCGTTCACCGTGTCCAATGCCGCCGGCGCCCTGTTCCACAACGTGACCTTCGGCCTGTTCGCCTCGTCGCCGCCCAATGCCGGCCGCACGCGCGGCTGGTGGCGGGAGCTGGCGCGCGCCTCGCGCTCCTTCGCACTGGTTGCCGACCTGACCGTGGCGCTGCTTGGCGGCGGGCTGAAGGTGAAGCAGAAGATCACCGGCCGCATGGCCGACGCGCTTGCGGAGCTCTACCTGCTCTCCGCGGTGCTCAAGCGCTATGACGACGACGGGCCGATCAAGGAAGACGAGAAGCTCGTGGACTACTGCGCCAGGAACTGCCTCTACCGCTTCGACCAGGCGCTGCTTGGCGTATTGCGCAATTTCCCGGTGCGCTGGGCGGCATGGCTGATGGCCGGGCTCGTGTTTCCCTTCGGCGTGCGTCGCGCCCCCGCGCGCGACAAGGAGGGCGCGGTGCTCGTGCGCGCGGCGCTCCAGCCCGGCGCCTTCCGCGATCGCCTCACCCGGGGCATCTTCATCTCAGACGATCCGGCCGACCGGTCGGGGCTGCTCGACTACACGCTGACCAAGATCGTGGCGAGCGAGGAGGCCGACAAGAAGCTTGAACGTGCGATCCGCAAGGGCGAGGTGAGACGCTTGCACGACAGGGACTGGATCGCCGACGCCGAGGCCAAGGGCGTGCTCAACGCCGCCGAGGCCCATTCGCTCGCCGAGTTGCGCGATCTCGTGGCGCGTGTCATCGCCGTCGACGATTTCTCCGCTGCCGAGCTCGCCCGCGATCAGGCGTCGTCCGCGCGGGAGGTGGAACCCAATCCATCACCCAAGCCCGAACATATTGCCGCTGAGTAGCTGACATCATGGCGACCCTACTTCCCGATTTGCAGGACTGGCGCTTCGGCGTCGACTTCGAGGGCATCGCGTGGGCGATCATCGACCGTAGGGGCGAGAGCATGAATTCGCTCGGCCGCGGCCCTACCGAGGAGCTTGGCGAGATCGTCAAGGCGGTCGAGGACATGGCCATGCGCGGCGAGGTCAAGGGCCTCGTGCTGATGAGCGGAAAGGAGTCGAGCTTCATCGCCGGCGCCGATATCAGGGAGTTCGAGGGCTTCGACACCGAGGTCAAGATCGCCGAGGTGGTGAAAGAGACGCTCGAGCTGTTCAACCGCATCGACCGGCTCTCCGTGCCGGTCGTCGCCGCCATCCATGGCTATTGTCTCGGCGGCGGACTTGAGTTGGCCTTGGCTTGCAACTGGCGCATCGCTGATCGCGAGGAGGGCACCAGACTCGGCTTTCCGGAAGTGAAGCTCGGCATCTTCCCGGGCCTGAACGGCACGGTGCGCTCGATCCAGGCCGCCGGGCCGACCGACGCCATGACGGCGATGCTGACCGGGCGCATGCTGCGCCCGACCGCGGCCAAGGCCATCGGCCTGGTCGATCAGCTCGTGCCGACCCGCCACACGCTGCGCTGGGCCGCGCGCAAAGCGGTGCTACAGAAGCGCCACTCCAAGGGCGCGCCGTGGTGGAAGCGGCTGATGCTGAAGCAGCCGGTGCGGTCCATGCTCGCCAAGCAGATGCGTGCCAAGACCGCCGAGAAGGTGCGCGAGGAGCATTATCCCGCGCCGTTTCGGTTGATCGATCTGTTCGAGCGCTACGGCGACGACCCTGTACGCATGAAGATCGCCGAGACTGAGATGTTCACGCCGCTGATGGCGAGCGAGGCCTCGCGCAATCTGCGCCGCGTGTTCAAGCTGTCGGAGATGCTGAAGGACGAAGCACCGAAGGACGGCTTCAAGCCGCGCAAGGTGCATGTCATCGGCGCCGGCACCATGGGGGGCGACATCGCCGCGTGGTGCGTGGCGCAAGGCATGCAAGCGAGCCTCCAGGATCTCGACGAGGCGCAGATCAAGAAAGCGCTCGCCCGCGCCAAAGGCCTGTTCAAGAAGCAGCTGCGCACCCCGCTCGCCGTCGAGGCGGCGGTCGCGCGGCTAATCGCCGATCCAACCGGCAAGCAGATCAAGCATGCCGACGTGGTGATCGAGGCGATCGTCGAGAAGCTCGAAGTGAAGCAGAAATTGTTCGCCGAGCTTGAGACGCAGATAAAGC
>JBAUOI010000438.1:0-3637 GCA_049579665.1 Methyloceanibacter sp. | reverse complement strand
GACCGAGACTTCGTGCTGTGGCTCTTCGCCCTTCTGTTTGCCCTTCTCGGATTTCGCAGCGCCCATCAGGAAACCCCCGGCAGGGACCGACACCAAGTCGGGACAGGTGTCGCAATCCTGGAAGTTCGAGCCGGCCTCATGCTCCGTCGCGCTCGGGGCGACGGGCGGCAGCACCGGCTTCCCCGGAATTGAAAGCCCGGCAACTTTCGTCGCGCGCAACACCGCCAGCAGAGTCGGCGTGATCTTGCCGTCCGCCGCGAGCCCCGCCTTGGCCTGGAAGCGCTTGATCGCATCGGCGAGCAGGTCCTGGCCCTCGCCCCGGCTCGCATCGCCGAGATAGCCGAGTTGCCGCAACCTGTTTTGCGCCTCGGCGACCGCGCCCGAATCGGTCAGGGCGCCCTCGGGCGAGAGACTGCCGCCACCTTCGCCGCAGCCGCTCGCATCGAGGCAGATACGCGGGGCGCCGCCGCGCGTGGTGATTTCCGGCACCTGAGCGCCGCGCGAGGCGATGCGCACGTCCTCGGCCGTCATGTCGAGCAGATCGCGCAGATAGACGCGCGGATGCTCCTCGATGTTCTTGAGCAACGATTGGGCGAACGGCGAATGCGCGCCGGGATCGCCGTCAGCCGCGAGCTGACCCGACAGCGTGGCGTTGGCGATGAGCAGCGAGCGGTCCTCCTCGGTGATGCGCGAGAAGCCGCGAAAGCCGGAGCCCGCGCCCACGCCGCGCGTCGGGCATTGCGGAAAGGGATTGTTGCGGCAGGCGTCGAGCAGCACGACCTGATGCGGTGCCGGCGACGCCGCGCCGAACAGCTGATCGAGATCGACGCTTCTGAGCGCCGTCTTGTCCTTGCAGTCGACCTCCATGTCGGTCGGCGCGAGCACGTTCTTGCCCTCGATCTCCATGCCGTGGCCGGCATAATAGACGAGCGCGACCTTCGCGCCGGCCGCCTCGCGCTTGAATTTCTCCAGCACGTCGAGCAGGTCGGCGCGCGGCAGATTGTAATGCTCGGAGACCTCGAAGCCGTGGGCCTTGAGCGAAGCGGCGACCGCCTTGGCGTCAGGTACCGGGTTGTTGAGGCTGGCGAGATGCTGGTACTCGCCCATGCCGATGACCAGCGCAACGCGCTTCTCCTGCGCCTCCGCGGGAAGAATTGCCAATGTCGCGAGCAGGGAAAAGGTTGCAACGAGCAGGCGATGCATGACGTTAGGCCCTCAGGTTGAGGCCTCGGCGGGGGAAGATTAGCACCAGGGAAAGCGCCTTCCCATAGATGAAGAGGTCTCGCGCGTTGCCGTTTTTGTCACGATTATGGTTAGACTGAGAGGCGGTCCGCGCCTGCTCGTGGCTTTGAGGGAAACTGTCATGGTCAGCCTCTGCCGTACCTTGCCGTGCCTCTTGCTCGCCGCTCTCCTGCTGATGCCCGCCCCGGCGCGCGCGGAGCCGAAGCAGCCGATCGCGGAAGAGAGCGCCGACGCGACCTTCGCCAAAAGCTTCCTCGGCAAGACCTACGAAGACGAGCTCGACATCGAAGGCTGGATCGATCTCGGCGGCGGCCTGGTCGCGCCCCCGGTCTATATCCGCGAATATCAGCGCGAGGCCGACGGCACCTTTCTCGTGCTGACCAGCCGCGAGGTGTCGAAGGCGAGCGCCATCGCGCCCGCCTCTTACGTCGTGACCGATGCGCTGATCGTGCCCAGGCCGCAAAAGGATTTCCAGTTCTCCATCGCCTGCGTGATGGCCGGCGAGGACGCCACGCTGAGATATATGGGCGAGGCCAAGGGCAGCGAGACCAAGGAATGGTGGACCGAGATCAAACGCGCCTGGGAGATCTCGCTCGAGACTGGAGTAATCTCCTCGACCAAGCCGAAAGGCATCCGCTGCACCAATCCGGCGTGGTAAGACTGCCCGCATGAAAGCCAGACTCAAGGATTACGTCATCGCCGAGAGCGAGGACATCGTCGAGGAAGGTGGCTATCACTATTTCCCGAACGCAGACGTTCGTGTCGACTGGCTCGAGAGGGCGGAAAAGACCGCGTCGGATCGCGCCTGCCCGCATGGCGTCCAATTCTACGATGTGGTGATCGCCGGTACGCGGCATGAGCGCGCCGCTTGGCGCTACGAGGCGCCGCGGCCTTCGATGCGCCACGTCGCCGATCGCTTCGGCTTCTGGGACGCGGTCGAGGTCGAGTGAAGGCTGCCCGGCGCGTCATGTCTTGATGGAGGATGTGCAATGGATTGCCTGCTGGCCGCATCGACTGTGGTGGCTGCGCTGGGCTCGGGGCTGATCGCGGGCGTCTTCTTCGCCTTCGCCGCCTTCGTGCTCGCCGCGCTGTCGCGTCTTCCGGCGCCGGCCGGCATCACCGCCATGCAAACCATGATCGCCGCGATCAAAAGTCCGCTCTTCCTCCTCGTGTTCTTCGGCACGGCGGCGCTTGCCGCCCTGCTCGGCATCGCCGCGACGCTCAGATGGTCCGAGCCCGGCGCGCTCTCCCTGCTCATTGGCAGCCTGCTCTATCTCAACGGCCCGTTCGGCGTGACCCTGCTGAAGAACCTGCCGCTCAACAATCATCTCGCCGCCGTCACACCTGGCAGTATCGACAGCGCGATCGTCTGGAAGGAGTTCCGCGACAGCTGGGGGCTATGGAATCACGTGCGCTGGATCGCCGCGCTCGGCGCCGCCGCGGCTTTCATTTGGGCCCTGGTCGAAGGCGGCACGCTCCTGCCGATTCGCGAGTAGCCCTACTCCCAAGCCGGCAGCTTTTCCTCGGCGGCCAGAGCGGTCATCGCCCGCTCGAGCTTCGACACGAACTCGGCGTAGGTGTCGGTGCCGTGGACCGGCTCGCCGATATTGACCGTGACGTTGAACGGCACCAGCAGCATCGAGCCGCGCGGCAGCGCCTTGCCGAGCCCGTGCATGAAGATCGGCGTGACCGGCACCTTCAGGTTCGCATGCGCGAGATGGCCGATGCCCTTCTTGAAGGCTTGCAGCGTCTCCGGCTCGCCGCGCGTCCCTTCGGGAAAGATCACCAGGATCTCGCCGCGGGCGAGCGCGTCCTCGGCGAGCTGGAGGGGGTTGCCGCCCTCCTTGCCGCTGCCGCGCTTCACCGGAATGATGCCGACGATGTTGTTGGCGAACCAGGAGCGCAAGCCGCTGGTGTAGAAATAGTCCATCGCCGCGACCGGCCTGAGCTTCGGCAGCAGCCTGAGCGGCATCAGCGACATGATGGCGAGCGCGTCGAGATTGGAATTGTGATTGCCGGCGAGCACCGCCGGACCGTCCTTCGGCAGCCGCTCGCGGTGCCGCACCGTGAGCCCGAGCGCCACCAGGATCACCGCGCGCACCACCACGGCGAAGAACAGGAACCTGAGCAGCCTGACGAAGGGGTTCTGGCTCATGGATAGAAGAAATAGCGGATGAAGTGGACGAAGGCGGGCGCGGCGTAGGTGAGACTGTCGACGCGGTCGAGGATGCCGCCATGGCCCGGAATCAGCCCGCCGGTATCCTTGACGCCGAGATCGCGCTTCACCGCCGACCAGGTGATGTCGCCGAGGAAACCCGATACGCCGAGCACGAGCCCGGCAAGCGCCGACCAGCGGCAATCCATCGGCGTGAGGTAGGGCCCGATCAGCGCGGCG
>JBAUOI010000437.1:0-13236 GCA_049579665.1 Methyloceanibacter sp. | reverse complement strand
GCCCAGCGCCACGCTCCCAGGTGCGGACTTTCAGCGCGTGCGGCGCCACCACCTGGACGAGCGAGATATTGGCGCGCTCCGGGAACAGCGGATGATGCTCGAGCATCGGTCCGAACCGCTTGAGATCATGCGCCTCGACATCGTCGACGAAGAACAGGCAATGCGGGTTGCCGACATTGACCACCGACGGCGAATGCAGCACCGGCGCGTCGATCGGACCGATCTGCAGCTCGATCCGCCGCGTGTCGTGGAACGGCTCGGCGAGTGGGATGTCATCCCAGGCGAAACGCGGTGCACCCATGTCGACGGTAACGCTGCTGTCGCTGTTCACCACGGCGCCAACCACGCCGCTTTCCGTCTCGATGCTGACATCCGCCGCGTTACGCTCGCCTGCGACGATCGCCGCCACGCAGCGCGCGGCATTGCCGCAAGCGCCGACCTCTCCGCCGTCGGCATTCCAGATGCGCATGAACACGTCGGCTTTGCGCGAGGGCTCGAGCGCGATGAGCTGGTCGCAGCCGATCCCCTCCTTGCGGTCGGCAATGGCGCGCACCGCATCCGGCCCGAGGGCAAGCGCGCGGGGCCGCGCGTCGAGCACGACGAAATCGTTGCCGAGCCCGTTCATCTTGCGGAAGTGTATCGAAGGAGCCTGCATCTCAGTCTTACTCGCTTTGCTGCCCCTATATAGGGCGAGCTGGTCATCCACTGCTAGGGACGCGCGCTGGGACCCCGCTTGACGAGCAGGAAGGCGGCGAACGCCGTCGCGGCAAAGGCCGCGCCGGCCAGGAAGGTGGCTTGAGCGCCGATCCTATCCCAAAGCAGGCCGGCCAGAACGCTGGCGAGCAGACTGGCAAGCCCGGTGATGAGGCCGAACAGTCCGAAACCCGTGCCGCGTAGCCTGTCCGGCGCGGTCGCCGAGATCAGGGCCGCGAGCACGCCCTGGGTGAACCCCATATGCAGGCCCCAGAGGCCGATGCCGAGAAAGATCGCAACAAGCGTCGAGCCAAAGGCCAGCATGAGGTCGGCGGCGATCAGGACGAGTAGGCCGCAGAGCAGCAGAGGCCGCGCGCCGATCCTGTCCTGGAGCCGGCCCGCGGGATAGGCGCTTGCCGCATAGACGAGGCTCATCACCGCGATGACCGCCGGCGCCCAGGCCAGCGCGAGCCCTTGATCGTTGGCGCGGATGACCAGGAAGGCTTCGCTGAACCGTGCCAGCGTAAATACCGCGCCGGCGACGATGACGAGCCAATAGGCGGAGCCGAGCTGCTTGATCTCTCTCATGTGCAGCGGGGCCCGCGCCTTGGCTTCTGCATGGGCGGGCTCCTTCACGCCCACCACGAGAACCATGACCGCCAGCACCGCGGGGATCACCGCGAACCACAGCACCGTGCGGATGTCGTCATTGAAGAGATACATCAAGGCGATCGCCGCCGCCGGACCGAGCGTCGCGCCGATCGTGTCGAGCGACTGACGCAGGCCGAACGCCGCACCCCTCTTATCAGCCGGGGTCAGATCGGCGACCAGCGCATCGCGTGGCGCACCTCTGATCCCCTTGCCGATGCGATCCAGAAACCGTGCCAGCAACACGAGGCTGATGGAATTGGCGAGCGGGAAGAGGGGCTTGGTGACGGCGGCCAGGCCATAGCCCGCGACGGTGAGCGCCTTGCGCCGCCCGAGCACATCCGACAGCCAGCCGGAGAAGACGCGGGTGATTTGCGCCGTGGCCTCGGCAATGCCCTCCACCACGCCAAGCGCGGTTGCGCTCGCGCCGAGCGTAACGACAAGAAAGACGGGAAGCAGGCCGTGTATCAGCTCGGATGAGGTGTCCATCAACAGCGAGGTCAGCCCCAGCGCCCATACCGCCCGGGGTAGGCTCGGTCCCGTTGTCTGCGCCGCGCGCACGGGCGTTCTCCGTCTCTTGGCATTGAGGGTTGGTCGCCGGTGTTATATGGCCTTCCTTGACAGAGTCTATTGCGGCCTCCTCACGCATTCGCAAAGCGAGGGCAAGATGATCGAAGTCCCTTCCGCCGACCCTGTCGGCGCTCTCGTTCCCCACACTTTGCGAGAGCCTTTGCCGGGCGCCGCGTCGGGACAGCTCGCCGGGCTGACCTTCATGGTGAAGGATCTGTTCGCCATCGCCGGCCATACAGTGAGCAACGGCAACCCGGACTTTTATGAGCATGCAACGGCGGCGCACGAGACGGCGCCCGTCATCACGCGCCTGCTCGATGCCGGCGCCTCTTGCACCGGCATCACCATCTGCGATGAGTTCTTCTACAGCGTGCTCGGCTCCAACGTGCATTACGGCCAGCCGGTTAACCCGCGCGCACCGGAGCACGTCACCGGCGGTTCCTCTTGCGGCTCGGCCGCCGCGGTCGCGGCCTCGATGTGCGACTTCGCGCTCGGCAGCGACACGGGCGGCTCGATTCGCGTGCCGGCATCGTTCTCGGGGCTGTACGGTCTCCGCCCGACGTTCGGCCGCATCGATGTCAAAGGCGCGACGCCGATGGCGCCCAGCTACGACACGATCGGCTTTCTCGCGCGCGAGGCGGAGCTCACCCGCAAGATCGGCCATGTGCTGCTCGACGGCGACGGCGTCGCCGCGAAGATCGAGCGCCTGATCTTGGCGGAAGATTTCTTCGGTCACGCCGAGGCGAGCGCCGATCAGGCGCTGTGGCGCGTACTGGCGAGCATCGGCCCCGCCCTGCCCGCGCCCGAGCATCGGACCATCGCCGGCGAGGAGATCGACGAATGGCGCGACGCCTTCCGCCTCATCCAGGGCTTCGAGATCCAGTCGACGCTGCTGCCCTTCATCCAGTCGCACAACGTCGATCTCGGGCCCGGCATCAGGGAGCGCTTCGAGGCGGCGGCGCAAATCACCTTTGCCGAGTCAGACGCCGCGCGCGCCAAGCGGACCGAGATCGCCAACCACCTCGCCGCGCTCGTGCCGCCGGGAACGCTGATCGTGCTGCCAACCACGCCGACACTGCCGCCCGAGCGCGCGATTCCCGACGGCGCCTCCTTCGCCGAGTTCCGCACGCAAACCCTCGGCTATACCTGCCTCGCCGGTCATGCCGGCCTGCCGCAGATCTCCATTCCCGCGACCGAGGCCGCGGGCTGCCCCATCGGCCTGTCCTTCATCGGCTGGCAGGGCGGCGACGAAGCCCTGCTCGACCTCGCCGTGCGGATTGAGCCGATCTTAAGGAACGCGCCCTAAGCTCGTCGCGTTGACGCTGGCGAGGACGCGATGCTGGACAAACCCGCCTTTCCCTACGGCGCAGGCTTCCGCTCGCTGACGACGGAGATCGCCGAACCGATCGCGCTTTCCGTCACCGGCACGCTGCCGTCTTGGCTCAAGGGCACGCTGCTCCGCACCGGGCCGTCCAAATTCGAGGTCGGTGCCCGCAGCTATAATCACTGGTTCGACGGGCTGGCGATGCTGCATCGCTTCGCGCTTGCCGATGGCCACGTCACCTACGCCAATCGTTTCCTCGAGAGCAAAGCCTTCCGCGCGGCTGAGGCAACCGGCAAGATTTCCTATGCCGAATTCGCCACCGATCCCTGCCGCACTCTGTTCGGCCGCGTCGCTGCGATCTTCGATCCGAAGCTCACCGACAATTGCTGCGTCAATGTCTCCGACTATGCGCGCGAGATTGTCGCCTTCACCGAGACTTCGATGCCGATGCGCTTCGCGCCCGACACGCTCAAGACGCTCGGCGTGTTCAGCTATCGCCGGGCTCTGAACGGTCAGGTCTCCACCGCACACCCGCATTACGACGCGAAGCGACGCTGCCATTACAATTACATCGCCGATTTCGGCATGAACAGCCTCTATCGTCTGTGCAGGATCGGCGATGACGGCAAACAGAGTTTGGTCGCCAAGCTTCCCGTCGAGCGGCCGGCTTATATGCACAGCTTCGGCATGAGCGAGGATCATCTCGTGCTCACCGAGTTCCCCCTGGTGGTGAACCCGATCGATCTCCGCCTGTCGGGCAAGCCCTTCATCCAGAATTATCGCTGGGAGCCCGAACGCGGCTTGGTCTTTCATATCGTCGAGAAGGACACCGGGAAGCTGGTGCGCACGGCATCGGCGGACGCCACTTTCGCCTTTCACCATGTCAACGCCTTCGTGGATCATGGTCGCTTGGCTGTCGATGTCATCACCTACCCCGACGCGACGATCATCGATCAGCTTTATCTCGCCAAGCTTCGCGCGAGCGCGCCGATCACCGCGACCGGTACGCTGACCCGGTTTCATATCCCGCTCGCGGAGGGCGAACCGGTCACCCGCCGCATTCTGGCTGACGTTCCGCTCGAGCTGCCGCGCATCAATTACGCGCGCCACGCCGGCAAACCGTACCGTTATGTCTGGGGTACGGGCGTCCAGAACCAAGGCGATTTTCTCGATTGCATCGTCAAAATCGATATCGAGACCGGCACGGTCGCCACTTGGCACGCGGCTGGCCTTTATCCGGGCGAGCCGGTGTTCGTGCCCTCTCCCATCGCCACAGCCGAGGATGACGGCGTGCTGCTGTCGGTCGTGCTCGACACCGAAAAGGAGCTGTCCTTCCTGCTCGTGCTCGATGCGGCGAGCCTGGCGGAAGTGGCACGGGCGACTACGCCTCACGCCATCCCCTTCCATTTCCACGGCAATTTCTTCCCCGGCGCGGCTTGACTTAGGCGCCGTCCTCGCCGACATTCCGGCCACATTCAAGGCAGCTCAGATCACCGAGCCGCCGCCCTGAACAGGATTAGCGCTCAAGCAGCGCGAAGCGCGGTGGCGCAAAGATAATCCGGAGTCAGGGGGGTCAACACTCGACAGCGCGTTGCGCCCTCGGGTGCCATTGTTGTTTGCGCTATGGGCCTCTGGCCTATTTGAGCGCTTATTGTTTGCGCTATCGGCCTCTGGCCTGCTTGAGCGCATTCGTTTTTGGAGACTGAGAGACTGATGTTCGAGACTCTATCCGAGCGGCTTGGCGCCATCCTCGACAAGCTCACCCGCAAGGGCGCGCTGAGCGAGGCTGATGTCGCCGAGGCGATGCGCGAGGTGCGCCGTGCGCTGCTCGAGGCCGATGTTGCTCTCGACGTGGTGCGCGACTTTGTCGACGCCGTGAAGGCGAAGGCGGTCGGCCAGGACGTGGTGCGCTCGATCACCCCCGGCCAGATGGTCATCAAGATCGTCAATGACGAGTTGGTGCGCGTGCTTGGCCATGACGCGCAAGGCATCGACCTCGCAGCCACGCCTCCGGTGGTGATGATGCTGGTCGGACTGCAAGGCTCGGGCAAGACTACGACCACCGCCAAGCTCGGCAAACGCCTCCAGACCCGCGACAAGCAGAAAGTGCTGATGGCCTCGCTCGATACGCGCAGGCCCGCGGCGCAGGAGCAGCTGCGCGTGCTCGGCGAGCAGACCGAAGTGGCGACCCTCCCCATCATTGCAGGCGAAATGCCGACGCAGATCGCGACTCGCGCGCTGAAAGCCGCCAAGCTCGGCGGCTACGACGTGCTCTTGCTCGATACCGCCGGCCGCACCCATATCGACGAAGAGCTGATGGCCGAGACGGCGGCGATCGAGAAGATCGCTCAGCCGCACGAGACGCTGCTGGTCGCCGACGCGCTGACCGGCCAGGACGCGGTCAATCTCGCCAAGAGCTTCGATGCGCGCGTGTCGCTGACCGGCATCGTGCTCTCTCGCGTTGATGGCGACGGGCGCGGCGGCGCGGCGCTGTCGATGCGCGCCGTCACCGGCAAGCCGATCAAGCTGATCGGCACCGGCGAGAAGCTCGACGCGCTCGAGGAGTTTTATCCCGACCGCATCGCGGGGCGCATCCTCGGCATGGGCGACGTGGTCGGCCTGGTCGAGAAGGCGATGCAGACCGTCGAGCTCGACAAGGCCGAGGCCATCGCCCGCAAGGTCAAGAAGGGCGCCTTCGATCTCGACGACCTCGCCGAGCAATTGAAGCAGATGCAGAAGCTCGGCGGCATGGGCGGCGTGCTGTCGATGCTGCCCGGCATCGGCAAGATCAAGAAGCAGCTCGACTCTGCCAATCTCGACGACCGCATCTTGAAACGCCAGCAGGCGATGATCGGCTCGATGACACGCGCCGAGCGCAAGAATCCGAAGCTGCTCAATGCCTCGCGCAAGAAGCGCGTGGCGTCGGGATCGGGCACATCCGTTCAGGACATCAACCGGCTGGTGAAAATGCACCGGCAGATGGCCGACATGATGAAGGCCATGGGCAAGAAGCGGGGCATGCTTGGCGCTCTGTTCGGCGGCGGTCCGCCGCCGGAGATGCCGGCCGAGCTTCCCGCGGGCTTACCGCAAGGCGGCTTGCCTCCCCTTCCTCCCGGCGGTTTCCCCGGCCTTCCGGGCAACTTTCCGGGCCTCCCCGGCGGGCTGCCGCGCGGCCTCCCCGGACTACCAGGTTCCAAGAAACGCTAGATCAACCGACTTAGGAGAACCAAGACATGTCACTGAAGATCAGGCTGGCGCGGGCCGGCGCTAAGAAGCGGCCCTACTACCGTATCGTCATCGCCGACTCGAAGAGCCCGCGCGACGGACGTTATATCGAGAAGATCGGCACCTACGATCCGCTTCAGCCCAAAGGCTCGGCCGAACGCGTGAAGTTCGTCGAGGACCGGCTGAAGCATTGGCTCGGCATCGGCGCTCAGCCGACCGATCGCGTGCTCCGCTTTCTCGACGTGGCGGGCATCAGGAAACGCGAGGCGCGGTCGAACCCGAACAAGGGTCAGCCCGGCAAGAAGCGGCTTGAGCGCGAGGAGGCGAAGCGCGCCGCCGCCGAGGAAAAGGCCAAAGCCGCCGCCGAAGCTGCCGCCGCTCCTCCGCCGCCGGCCGAGCCCGAGGCCCCTGCCGAGCAGCCTTCGGCCGAGTAGCTTTGAGCGACCAGCAAGACCGCGTGCTGCTCGGCGAGATCGGAGCGGCACAAGGACTGAAGGGCGAGGTCCGCCTGCGCTCCTATACGCAGGACCCGCAAGCCATCGCCCGCTATGGCGCGTTGGAGGACGAGCAAGGCCGCGCGATCGAGATCGAGCGCGTTCGCGTCACGCCGAAGGCGCTGATCGCCCGCATCAAGGGCGTCACCACGCGCGAAGGCGCCGAGGCGCTGACCCACACCAAGCTCTATATCGATCGGGCGCGCCTGCCCGAGCGCGAAGAGGACGAGTGGTATCACTCCGACCTGATCGGGCTCGCCGCCATCAACCAAGTGGGCGAAGCGATCGGCAGCGTGGTCGGCGTGCATAATTTCGGCGCCGGCGATCTCATCGAGATCGCGCCGGCCAAAGGTGGCGCCACCGTGCTCGTGCCCTTCACCCGCGACAGCGTTCCCGAGGTCGATGTCGAAGGCGGCCACATTACCCTCACCCCGCCCGAAGGCCTGCTCGATTAAGCATCGAAAGCGCCGTCATTCCCGCCAAGGCGGGAATCCAGTAAACACTTACCGCCGATTGGTCGTTACCCCCGGCCTCGGTTGCTGCATCGATCCCGCGAATTGGTTCGAGCGTTTCGCATGAGTCAGAGCGACACCACCGCGCCGACGCGTCCCGCGCCCCTGTTTGTCTGGCTCGGCCCGCTGTCCGCATTCGCCGAATTCGGTACCGAAGGCTATCCACGCGCCGTGCGCCGCCGGCTGACCATCGTCAACGCGATGGCGTTCTTGATCGCGTTGTTTTCCATCGTCTACGCGATCGTCTTCGCCTATTACGACGTGCACGCCTATCGGCACCTGATCGCCGCCAATCTGCTGCTGATGGTGATCGCGCTGCTGGTGCCGCTCACCCATCGCATCAACGACATCGCCGCGGCCATTCTGCTCGCCACCGTCGAATACACCGCCTTGTTCTTCTTCGTCCGCGCCTTCGGTCGCGAGTCGGGCATTCAGATCAACTACATCATCGCCGCCGCGGTCACCTTCGCCATCTACGGCCTTTCGCATTTCAGGATCGCCGTCGCGGTGATGGCGATCGGCCTCGCGCTGCATCTGGCCACTTGGTTCCTCTACCCGCAGGAGCATGCGCTGTTCGATGCCGAGCCGAGCCTGCTCGCCAATCTCTACGTGTCGTCGGCCGCCACCAGCTTCGGCATCATCGCGCTGATCGTCGGCTACGCCTTCACCGTGGCCGACCAGGCGCGGGCCGAGGCCGACGCGCTGCTCACCAACATCCTCCCTGCGGCCATCGCCGAACGGCTTAAGGAACGGCCGGACGAGCGGGTCGCCGACAGCGTCGCCGAGGCCTCCGTGCTGTTCAGCGATCTCGTCGGCTTCACCGAGCTTGCGCAGAGGCTCGGCGCGGCGCGCACCGTGGCGCTGCTCGACCAGATCGTCACCGAGTTCGACCGCCTCGCCTCGCGACATGGAGTCGAGAAGATCAAGACCATCGGCGACGGCTATATGGCGGTGACGGGAGTGAGCCTGCCGCAAGACGATCATCTGTGCCGGCTCGCGCGCATGGCGCTCGGCTTGCCGCAACTGGTCGAGCGGCTTTCCGCCGCGCATGGCGTCGATTTGCGGGTGCGGATCGGCATCGCCATCGGGCCGGTGATGGCAGGGGTGATCGGCACCGACAAATTCTCCTACGATGTCTGGGGCGAGACGGTGAATCTCGCCTCGCGGCTGGAGTCGCACGGGCTTCCCGGCGAGATCCAAGTGTCCGGCGCTGTGCGCGAGGCGCTTGGCGAGGGCTTCCTGTTCGAAGCGCGCGGGCCGATCCAGGTCAAGGGCGTGGGAAAGCTCGAGACTTGGCTGCTCAAGGAGGAGCGCGGGGGCGCGCCAGGAAAGGCCGCGCGCGCATGACCGCGACCTGGAACGCAACGGTGCTCACCATCTTCCCCGAGATGTTCCCGGGTCCGCTCGGCCTGAGCCTCGCCGGCAAGGCGCTCACCGAAGGCAAATGGGCGCTTCGCACCATCGACATTCGCGATTTCGCCACCGACAAGCATCGCTCGGTCGACGACACGCCGGCGGGCGGCGGCGCGGGCATGGTGATGCGTGCCGACATCGTCGCCTCTGCCATCGATGCGGCGCGAGCGGGCGCAGAACCCGGCACGCCAACGCTCTATCTCTCGCCGCGCGGCAAGCCGCTAACGCAGAGCCGCGTGCGCGCGCTCGCGCAGGGCCCTGGCGCGATCCTGCTGTGCGGCCGCTTCGAGGGTATCGACCAGCGCGTGATCGAAGCGCGCGACATCGAGGAGATCTCGATCGGCGATTACGTGCTGTCGGGTGGCGAGCTTGCCGCGCAAGTGCTGATCGATGCCTGCGTGCGGCTGATCCAAGGCGTCGCCGGCAATGAGAGCTCGCTCGCCGAGGAGAGCTTCGCGGCCGGGCTGCTCGAATATCCGCATTACACAAGGCCGCGCGACTTCGAGGGCCGCGCCATCCCCGATGTGCTGCTGTCTGGCGATCACAAGAAGATCGCCGAATGGCGGCGCGCGGAGTCCGAGAAGCTCACGCAAGACCGCCGCCCCGATCTTTGGGAGCGGCACAAGCGAAAACCTTGACCAGGGTCAGACATCCCGCCGCTGCAAGTGCTATCAAGGCAAACCAACAAGGAGGTGCTGGGCATGAAGTATGCGATGCTGCTGGCGAGCGCGATGGTGCTCGTGTCGAGTTACGCGGGACGCGCGCAAGAAGCCGATGTCGCGGCCGGCGAGGCTTACGCCGAAAAGGTTTGCGCCGCCTGCCATGCGGTGCTGGCCAACGAGAACATGTCGCCTTTGCCGCAAGCCCCGACCTTCCAGTCGGTCGCCGACACGCCCGGCATGACCGAGCTGGCCCTCACCGTCTGGATGCAAAGCTCGCACCCGACCATGCCCAACATCATGCTCAAGCCCGACGAGTTGCGCAACGTCGTCGCCTATATCCGCAGTCTGGACCGCAAGGGTTGAGCGCATCATGCCCTTAAAGCCACGTCTTGCAGCTCTGCTGCTGCTCATTCTGCCGGTTACCGCGCATGCGGCGTTCGATGAGCTGCTCGGCAAATACGCCACAACCGACCACGGCTGCGAGAGCGGCGCCACGCCCAAGTTTGAGATCAGGCGCGGCATTGTCGAAGGACCCAATTTGCTTTGCATCCTGGGTGCACCGAAGCAAGCCGCCGCCGGCGAGGAGGCCTATGAGGCGAAATGCACGCAAGGCGCCAAGGTCAATCTCGGCGTGCTCACGTTCGACCTGTCGGCCAAGCCTGACCACATCAGAGTTAGTCTGCCGGAGAACAAGGACTGGATAGCGCTCAACCCCTGCAAATGATGGCCGCCCGAGGTGAATTGCCATCGACAGAGCCACAACCTTAGGCTAGTAAACCCCCGCGCGGGTGCTTCCCTGCCCCGCGTTTACAGCGGATCAATCAAAAAGAATGGCGTTCGCCGGAAGGCTCGAAGAGCCAAGGCAGGCGCCCGAGGAAAGGTTATTGCCATGAATATCATCGAGCAGCTCGAGCAAGAGCAGGCCGCGTCTCTCGCCAAGAAGCGGAAAGTCCCCGATTTCGGCCCCGGCGACACGTTGCGCGTCAACGTCAAGGTGGTCGAAGGCGAGCGCACGCGCGTGCAGGCTTATGAGGGCGTGTGCATTGGCCGCGCCGGCGGCGGGCTGAACGAGAATTTCACCGTGCGCAAGATTTCCTATGGCGAGGGCGTCGAGCGCGTCTTCCCGGTACATTCGCCGCTGATCGAATCGATCGAGGTGGTGCGCCGCGGCCGGGTGCGCCGGGCCAAGCTCTATTATCTGCGCGGCCGCCGCGGCAAGGCCGCCCGCATCGCCGAGCGCCAAGAGGTCAGGACCGGCAAGAAGGCCGAGTCCTTCAAGGGCTTCACCAAGCCCAAGGGTGAGCCCGACGATCTCAAGCTGATTACCGGCGTCACCCCTGAGCTCGAGAAGAAGCTGAACAAGCTCGGCCTGATCAAGTTCGAGCAGATCGCCAACCTCACCGATGACGAGATCGCGCGTGTCGACGAGGAGCTCAAGCTTAACGGCGCCATCGAGAACGACGACTGGACCTCGAAGGCCGTCGAGCTGATGGCCGAGACCACGGCCGACGAGGTTCCCGCCGTGGAAGAGGAAGAGACCGAAGGCGACGAGGCCCAGGCAGAGGCCAAACCCGCAAAGGCAATCAAGGCCAAAGACGCCAAGCCCGCCAAAAAGCCCAAGAAGGGCTAGGCAGCAGAGCGCCGCCGCAAACTCCACTCCTCCCCCTGCAAGGGGGAAGTCGGCGCGCTAACAGCGCACCGGGTGGGGATTATCGCACTCCACGACAAATGTCAGTTGATCCCCCTCCCCGATCCCCCCTTTACAGGGGGAGGGAGTTGGCACTGAAGGGTTTGTAAACCGCGCGCTGAGACGCTATCTCATGCGCTGACAAGCCTGAAAACTGCAACACGCTATGGCTAAGCCCCGCACCCTCTACGACAAGATCTGGGACGCCCATCTGGTGCATGAGGCGCCCGACGGCACCTGCCTGCTCTATGTCGATCGGCATCTGGTGCATGAGGTGACCAGCCCGCAAGCCTTCGAGGGGCTGCGCATGGCGGGGCGCAGGGTGCGCGCGCCGGAGAAGACGCTGGCCGTGGTCGACCATAACGTGCCGACCACCGACCGCTCCAAAGGCATCGACGATCCGGAGTCGGCGCTGCAAATCGCCACGCTCGCCGAGAACGCCAAGGATTTCGGCATCGAATATTATCACGAGCGCGACCGCCGCCAGGGCATCGTGCATGTGGTCGGGCCCGAGCAAGGCTTCACGCTGCCCGGAACGACGATCGTCTGCGGCGACAGCCACACCTCCACCCACGGCGCCTTCGGCGCGCTGGCGCACGGCATCGGCACATCCGAGGTCGAGCATGTGCTCGCCACCCAGACGCTGATCCAGTCCAAGGCCAAGAACATGCTGGTGCGCGTCGATGGCGAACTTCCCGAAGGCGTCACCGCCAAGGACATCATCCTCGCCATCATCGGCGAGATCGGCACCGCCGGCGGCAACGGCCATGTCATCGAATATGCCGGCGAAGCGATTCGCGCTTTGTCGATGGAAGGGCGCATGACCATCTGCAACATGTCGATCGAGGGCGGCGCCCGCGCCGGCCTGATCGCCCCCGACGAGAAGACCTTCGACTACATCAAGGGCCGCCCGCGCGCGCCGAAAGGCGGCGCCTTCGAGGTGGCCAAGCATCACTGGGAGCAGCTCTATTCCGACGAGGGCGCTTATTTCGATCGCATCGTCGGGCTGAAAGCCAACGAGCTGCCGCCGATCGTCTCCTGGGGCACGAGCCCCGAGCAGGTGGTCTCGGTCTCTGGGCGCGTCCCCGTGCCGTCGGAGATCGCCGACGAGACCAAGCGCAAGGCGGCCGAGCGCAGCCTCGACTATATGGGCTTGAAGGGCGGCGAGAAGATCACCGACATCGCGCTCGACCGCGTGTTCATCGGCTCATGCACCAATGGCCGCATCGAGGATTTGCGCGAAGTGGCGAAGGTGGTCGAAGGCCGCAAGGTCAACGAGAAAGTCCGCGCCATGATCGTGCCGGGCTCAGGTCTGGTGAAAGCGCAAGCCGAGGCCGAAGGGCTCGACAAGATCTTCAAGGATGCGGGCTTCGAGTGGCGCGAGCCCGGCTGCTCGATGTGCCTCGGCATGAACCCGGATCAGCTCAGCCCCAGAGAGCGCTGCGCCTCGACCTCCAACCGCAATTTCGAGGGGCGCCAGGGCCGCCTCGGCCGCACCCATCTGGTCTCGCCGCAAATGGCCGCAGCCGCCGCGCTTGCCGGCCGCTTCGTCGATATCCGCACCTTCCACTAAACATCGGACACGCCGTCCCTAGACTCGCGCATGGGGGGAACGCGCGAGGGATCGAGACGGCGTGCCGACGCTTGGGAGAGGAGAGACTCCCCGACGAAGCCTAGTGGTACTTGTTCCAATTGCCGTTCTTGTAGGCCTGGCCCTTGTAGTTGCCTTTGCCCTTGTGCCAGTCGTTGTCCCACTTGTTGTGGCCGTGCTTGTTCCAGTTGTTGTGGTGGTTATTGCCATACCAGCCATAGCCCCAACCCCAACCGGGATAGAGGAAATAGCCGCAATAGCCGTTCCACGGGCCGCAGGCGTAACCGGCCGATGCCGGTTGGGCGCTGGCGACGCTGCCGGCAAGCGCGATGCCGAGCACGGCGACCGCACAGATCAGACTCTTTCTCAACATCGAATTTCTCCGCGTTTCGATGCTTCCGCGTGATTGCGTGAAGC